>JABINZ010000192.1 GCA_018698135.1 Bacteroidota bacterium | reverse complement strand
TATGCCATAATATTGAACACGCTTCCAGTTGCAATACTTGCATAGCCAATAGTGCCAATTAATAGATTGATTTTATGACTATTCTGCTTAAAACTTCCATATCCCGGGTATAGTAAAGATGATGTAAGAATAGTTGATTGTTTGAAAGGAATATATTCGGAGAAAGCAAGATTGATATATATTGAGTCATCAATAACGATTCCTTCTTTTCTCAAATTACATGTGATTTTATTTTGACCATTTGAGATTTGAGAATCATTGGATACCGCAATATATTCTTTATACAGTGTTTGTCCTGCAATATTTTTAATTTCCAGCTTGCAATTAAACTTTGATGAAATATCGTTTGTACTAATATCAATTTGAACAACTAATTCATTTTCTGAGGCATCAAAACTAATAATTTGAAAGGAATTCTGTTGACCAAAAACAGTATAGGAAATGAGTATTAAAATAATATTAACGAAATATTTCATTTTTTTAGTTTTATGGTAAATATTCCCAAATTTCTGGCCGATACCTACCCATACCTACATACCCTTTCTGGTTTATCATAAAACAAAATGGATAATCCATAAAATTACCTGGGAATGCAGTTAATTGTGTCCATTTATCTAAAAGAGTTTTATACTTATATATATCCTTGTTTCTATCTAACACCCCAACTATAATCGAATCTTTTAATGAAAAAACAACAGCCCTAAAACCAGTTTCTCCTGGATAATCTTTTTTTTGCGACCAATAGTTAGAGTTCACATTATAAATAAATAGATCAGCTACATTTGAAATCAGCATTCCGTTATTTGCCGATTCTAATCCTTTCTCATAATAACTATTCTGCATGAGGTTAGCCTTTTTTGTCCATTTGTTTTGATTTGGATCATATTCCCAAAATTCCTTGGAATAACCTGATGTGGTTTTACCCCCACCTACATATCCTTTTCCATTTACAGCAAATCCGAATGCACCTCCTAATTTTCCACCCCCATAGTCAGCTAATTTTTTCCAACTATTTGAATCTATGTCATAAACCCAAAAATCTTGATGATATCTAGTTGGAAATCCATTTTCAAAACCAGTTCCAACATATGCTTTATTACCAATTACAAAACTTGTGTAGCCTCCATCAGCATAGCAAGGTAGGTTTGCTAGTTTAAGCCAACTTTCATTTTGGGGGTCATATCGCCAAAATCCATCGTCAAATAAAACATATCCATAATCTCCAACTGCAAAACTGAAGGATACATTTATGTAACCGGTAAAAGGTGCATCTTGCTTTCTTTCCCAACAGTCGCCTAAAGTTTGGATTCTAATCTCATTCCCATATACTGTTCCTGCATAGTTTGTTGCAAATGCTCTAAAATAATAGGTTGTATAGGGTTTGAGGCTATTTATATCTATGCTAAATTGTCCAAAAGAGTTCCCAATAGCGACTTTGTCATCTGATAATGTAGGATCTGGATTTGTGCTCCAGCAAACACCTCTGGAGTTTACAAAAGCACCTCCATCATTAGAAATAAATCCTCCAATTTTAGCCGAGTGACAATCATGAAGTAATATTGAATCAGTTGTGATGGTGGGTAAGTTGGGTAATTGAGTTGTAAAGCTTAACTCATCACCATAAGCAATACCTCTGCTGTTTTTTACAAAAGCTCTGATATAGTATTTTTTTGTAGGAGTTAAACCAGTAATATTGGCTGAAAACTCTTTTAATGTAGTGTTAACATTTATTTTCTGACTTGAAATTGTTGGAAGTGGACTTAAAGAGTAAACAAAACCAAGTTGCGCAGGTTGTTCTCCACCATCACTTTCTAATTTCCCTGAACAAAATGCCGATTCACATAGAATGTTTGAAACAGAATCAGTGATAACAACTGCTAATCGAACCATAGTTTTGAAACTAATTTCATTTCCATAAGATCGTCCTTTAGAGTTTTTTGCAAAGGCTCGTACATAATATGTTGTATTGGGGAGCAGGGAATTTAATGGATTGGAGAATTCATCTGTATTTTCTGTATTTAAAATGAGTGAATTAAGAATTGTTGGTTTTGTGCTAAGACTCCAACAAAATCCTTTTTCCAATATTGAATCGTAACCAGTATATAAAAGTTTTGCATTTAATATAACTGAAGAGTCAGTAATTGATGTAGCGTCATAGGTGGCAATAGCTGGTAACTCTAAATCAGATGTCTGGAATTGTAATATCTTACCGTAAATGATCTCTTCTCCATCTTTAATAAATGATCGAATATAATAGGTTGACAATGGTTTTAACTTTTGGATATCAATAGTTGATTCACCTATTTTTATTTCGCTTGTTTGCTTCGTAATAAGATCATTAATACTTGGGATATCATTCTCATAGGAATAACATACACCATATTCAATATCTTCATTCTCACTTAAATCTATAATGTTAACAATGGCTGATGCACTTATTGGTGTGACATAAAGTACTTCTTTTGTGTCAATTTTTGATTTTCGAACAATATCTAGTTTTTTACAGCTCAGGTTATTCAGAATCATAATCGAAAAGCCTAATACAAAAATGATTTTTATGAATAATATGAAATTCTTTCTGAGAGAGCTCATCGCGTAAGATTTACATGTATTACAGAAAAGTAAGAAGATGTTTCATTTTTTAATATTCAGCATTATGTTTTCAAATTTCACCATTTTTTTTCAATGAACATTGATTTTTTCGTATATCCTTTGTTATTCCACAGTCATGTTTATTGTAATACCATTCATATGTAGGCCACAGGTTCAGAAACTTCACAGACCTCCTGAAAATAATTCTGCAAATCTGTGGCAATTTTCACTTCAAAGGTTCAATAGCAGGTATTCAATTTTACTTTTATACATATCATTAATAATCAGCTTGATACTGATTTGACCTGCTTAATGATCTGGTAGTAGGGCGCGAATTATTCATGTAGCAATTGTAAATGCTCAGCGAACGCGTAACATACGCGCTCAAGAGAGGGGTTTTTGCAGACTTGTTCCTTCATGCTTTTGTTGGAGTTATACGATTATTGCGGCAAACTAAGGTAATATCTTAAAGACACAACATGTCGATTAAACTGGTTAAATCCATTTTTGTATAAACCAATATTATAACCATAGTTTATATCAAAAGAGCTAAGACTAATTCCTATCTCAGGTCTCAGTTTAACTGCGTAGTCCTGATTTAAATTGGTATAGCATAAGGCAGATAAGCTTGTATTAAAAAAAAATGCGTGAAATCTTACTTGTATTTTTGGTGCTAAAACTAATTTGTCAAAATAAGAGAACTCGACACCGCAATTTATTATTGCTGACAGAAAAGGAGGACCACCAGCTTCCCAAATGTAAATACGATAATAATCAATTTCACCATACAAATATTTAGAAAAATCAATGCCAAATATTAAGCCATGGTCAATCCAGTCAGAAGTAACTTCCGGCACAGTAGAAGTAGTATCTGATAGAATCGTATCATTCTGAGCTGATAGGTTTTTGCTAATTAGGACGATCAATAGCGGTAATAATGTTTTATATAATCCTTTCATTTATCTGCTCATAAATCATCCTATTTCAATCTGTTTTCTAATCTGCATTTCAAGTTTGAATTGCAATGACTTCGTCAGTTCCTAGCACAATTTTAAAATTTAACTTTCCAACTGTTGCAACTCATACAATTTTTTATAAACTCCATTCTTTGTAATCAAGTCAGCATGTGTGCCTGACTCAATGATTTGACCCTTATCCATCACATGAATTGTATCTGCTTTTTGGATCGTACTTAAACGGTGTGCAATGACAATACTGGTGCGATTTTCCATGAGTTTGTACATGGCATCCTGAACAATCTTTTCTGATTCAGTATCTAAAGCGGAGGTCGCTTCATCTAAAATTAATATTGGAGGATTTTTCATGATAGCGCGAGCAATGCTAATTCGCTGTTTTTGTCCACCAGATAATAAACCACCTCTTTCACCAATATTGGTTTGGTAGCCATTTTCAGTTTCCATGATAAAATCATGTGCATTGGCCGCCTTAGCAGCTGCAATAACATCCTCTTCTTTGGCATTCTTTATTCCAAAGGCAATGTTGTTAAAGAAGGTATCATTAAACAAAATCGCTTCCTGATTTACAACAGCCATTAAATTGCGTAAATCAAAAAGTTTGATTTCACGAATATCGTTTCCATCAATTAATATTTGTCCGGACTTAACATCATAAAAGCGAAGTATCAATTCGGCCATAGTGGTTTTTCCACTTCCCGATTGACCCACTAAGGCAATTATTTTCCCTTTTTCAATTTCAATATTGATATTTTTCAAAACAGGCTTTGCTGTATAGGAAAATGAAATATTATCAAGTTTGATACTTGAATTAAATGTGTTGACAGAAATAGGGTTTTTGGAATCCTTAATTAGTATTTCCTGATCAATTAATTCAAAAACACGTTCTCCTGAAGGAACTCCTTTCATGATATTGGTATACACCATGGAGAGTTTTTTAGCAGGCTGGGTTATTTGCTGGAAGTAAATAACAAAAATCATGATGAGGGTATGTTGCAATTTGCCTTCAAAAACCAATCGCCCACTGAAGTAAAGAAAAACACCAACAGTTATAATTCCTAAAGTTTCTGAAATAATGGGTACAGCCCGACTTTTATTAAGCACTTTTTTAGATTGTTTTCGGTAATCGTTATTGTGTTTGCCAAAAACAGATCGCATATATTCTTCAGCATTAAAAGCTTTAATTACTCTTACACCTGATGTAAACTCGTCAATTACAGTACTTAACCATCCCAGCTTTTCCTGACTTTTTAATGAGTTCTTTTTGAGTGACTTCCCAATGAATGTCACCATAATGGCCATGGTAGGAATCAGAATAAAAATATAAAGAGTTAGGGAAGGAGAGGCAGAAATCATTAACACAATAAATATAATGATGGTATATGGATCTCTGACCAAGCTTTCTAAAGTAGTGATTATCGATTGCTCAATATTTAATAAATCAGCTGTAAACCGACTCATAATATCACCCTTTCGTTCGCCTTCAAAATGAGCAATGTGTAGCTTTTGTGTTTTTTGAAACATATCGGAGCGGATGTTCTGAATTACTTTTGTTCTTATTGAGTTCATCAGTAATTGAGAAATATAGCGGATTAAATTACTCAGGATGAATATTCCAACAATAAAAGTTAATGCAACGGAAAGCGCTTTGGTTTTACTTTGTTCTTGCAAACTATCGATTAAATAATTATTTAGCTTAGTTAAAAAAGCAAACTGAGAGTTCTGCAAGCTTGTAATTGTGCTTACACTATCGCCTGAAAATAATAGTTTTAATATGCTATCTAAAAATGAGATAGTTAAAGCCAGAAGAGTTACTGCAATAATCATTGTCAGCATATGCAAAACGAATTTTGCAGTATAGGGCTTTATGTATTTGAGTATGCGCCAGAATGTTTTCACGGAGGCAAATTTAATTATTTCTGTATAAAGGATAATTATCGGAAATTTGCATAATGACTAGTAGAAGACAAGAAAAATTTGCAAGACTGATTCAGAAGGAGTTAGGTTACATTTTTTTAACAGAAGGTAAGAAGCATTTTGGAGATGTGATTATAAGTGTAACAAGAGTTGTTGTTTCCCCCGATTTAGGGTATGTAAAAGCTTATCTAAATTTTTTGAATGTTCAGGATTCTCAGCAGATGATCCTGTTAATTGAGAAACATACAAAGGACTTAAGAAGAGTGTTGGCAGCACAGCTTCGAAATTCTGCCAGAAAAGTTCCAGAATTGAATTTCTTTTATGATGATACGCTGGATTATATCGAAAAAATGGATGATGTTTTTAAAAAGCTGCATGAGCAAGAATCTTCCTCCGCATCAGACCGACAAAAAAAGGACAATAAAACAGAAGATTTGAACGAAGGGAACAAAGAGGAATAGTATGAAATACGAACCAATTAAGCACAGCATAGATAGTTTTATTTCGAAAAGGCCATCAATCAAACGTTTGTTTTTCAAGTTACTCGATTTATACTTATTGCGTACATGGCATGTGCATAAGGAATTGAGAAAAATTAGATCGGACTATAAAGATGGGTTAACGGTATTGGATGGTGGAGCTGGATTTGGTCAGTATTCTTTTTGGATATTGAAGAAATTCAAAAATGCTGAAATCACCGGTGTTGATATTAGCCAAAGTCATGTCGATAAAGCACAAGTATTTTTCGATCAGTCTGGTTTTAAAGGTAGAGCTTTTTTTGAACAGGGCGATTTAACTAAATATGCCAAGCCAAATAGTTTTGATGTGATCGTTTCAGTGGATGTGATGGAGCATATTTTGGATGATCGGAAAGTGTTTGAAAATTTCCATTTGTCATTGAAAGAAAATGGGATACTGTTTGTATCCACTCCATCCGATCAGGGAGGTTCTGATGTTCATGATCATGATCACGATCATGAAAATGATGGAAGTGCCTCATTTATTGATGAACATGTTCGTGATGGATATGGTGTGGAGGACATTACAGAAAAACTGAAAACAGCCGGCTTTTCTAAGGTGGAAGCAAATTATACCTATGGAACTCCGGGGAAAATATCATGGAAGCTTTTAATGAAGATTCCAATTAGTTTGTTAAATATTTCTAAGGTGTTTTTTATCCTACTACCTTTCTATTGGATTATTGTCTATCCTTTTTGCTTGATTCTGAATTATGCAGATACCCAAGGGACTCATAAAACAGGAACTGGCTTAATGGTAAAAGCTTATAAATAAGTTAAAAGTGAGCTTAAGTTGTAAGTGCCTAAAGTATTAAAATGGATAATTTGGAATTTAAGAATGGCATTGAATAATTTATGAGTTGGATTGATAAATAAAGAAAAGAAAACAACAGATGAATCACATTAGATTTTGGCTAATTTTACATCAGTTTCTAATATATTAATAACTTTTCACTATAGGCACTCTAAGTACTTAAAACTTTAGTCACTTATCTATGAACATTTCCTTCTGGTTTGCAAGAAAGTATTTTTACTCTAAGAAAGTAAGGAATGTAATCAACCTGATTGCCAGAGTATCCCAAATTGGAATTACGGTTGGAACCATGGCTTTAGTTGTGGTTTTATCTGTCTTTAATGGGTTTGAAGATGTCATTCTCTCTTTATACAATTCATTTGATCCATCTATACGTATAACTCCAGCTGAGGGAAAATTCTTCGAAGTTGATAGCCAGCGAATTGAAGCTATTAAGCAAATGGATGGGGTTGTTTATCTAACACCTGTTATCGAAGAGAATGCATTAATCAAATACAAGGATAATCAGACCATTGCAACATTGAAAGCCATCAATGAAGAGTACTTTACCCATTCAGGAATAGATTCCATGATGATAGTAGGACATGCTAAACTGATGACGGATAAAGCTTATTATTCAATCCCTGGTTCAGGTGTAGCATCCAAACTGGGTTTGAGCTTCTTCGGTTTTGATGAATTTCTTCAGATCTATTATCCTCAAAAAGGAAGTCCTTCTTCCTTTGTTCTGAATCCAAATAAAGCATTCAGACAAAAGAGTATTGCCATGTCAGGTATTTTTCAAGTACAGCAAGATTTTGATGAGAAATTTATATTAATCCCGTTAGAATTTGGTCAGAAGCTTATTGGTAATACACAATATACCTCGCTTGATATTTTGTTGGAAGATGATGATAAAATGTCATCCACAAAAAATAAAATAGCAGATTTGCTTGGCCCTGATTATATTGTAAAAGATCGTTTTGAACTTCATAAATGGCTGTATAATATTATGAAGTCGGAGAAGTTAATGGTTTATCTAATTCTGTCTTTTATCTTATTAATTGCCGGTTTTAATTTAATTGGCTCGCTGCTCATGTTAACCCTTGAAAAGAAAAAAGACATGATGATATTGCGAAGTATGGGGGGCGAAGAAAGCTTAATCAGACGGATCTTTTTTTATGAGGGACTATTATTATCCATTACCAGTGCCATTGGTGGAATTGTTTTAGGACTGATCTTTTGTTTTCTGCAAATGAAATTTGGAATTATCCGAATTAGTCAGGGATCAACATTTATATTAGATGCGTATCCTGTTAGTTTTCGATTAATGGATTTTGTTTGGGTATTTATTACAGTGGTTATTTTAGGATTTCTATCTTCTTATTTACCAGCCCGCGCAGCTTGGAAGAACTTATCGATTAAAGATTTAAGTAAATAGAATAATCTGCAAAGTATAATAACAGTTAAAGGGAAAATATTAGCGAATTAGCGAAATAGTTCCTGTAATAACTTCTTTTTGTTCTTTTGTTCCTACCGCTACAATTCTAAAATAAAAAACTCCTGTTTGGCACAATTGGTCTTTATATTTACCATTCCAGCTTTTAGTAATATCATCACTTTCAAACATTAGTTCTCCCCAACGATTAAATATCTGTATTGAGAAAGAAGTAATGTATTTTCCTTTGACAATAAATTCATCATTCACACCATCGCGATTTGGCGTAAACGAATTTGGAGGCCACACTAATAAGGGGACTGAAATACAATCTTCATTTGAATAGCTTTCAACCAAAGTGTTATTTTCAACTGCTCTTATTCGATAACAATACTCATCCAATAGATCGACAGTTTGTTCATCTGTAAAGCTAAACTCAGTAGGGCTTTTTGAAATGATTGTATTAAAAAATCCATTATCGTCTTTCAATTGAATTTCCTGGTAGGAAACACCATTGCTCCAATCTTCATATGGCGTCCAAGTCAGCTCAGGAGCCTCACCATCTGCACTCACGTTGAGTAAAATGGTTTTACCAATATTGGTATAGGGAGTGAGATAATCACAACTGTCGGTTACCTGAATGCGATAGCTATAAGAAACATCAGATGTATTGACACTTTTATCAATATGAGAATTTGCGCTTGCACTTTTTTCTATGATTGGTGCATAACTAATCCCATCTGAAGACCGCTGTATCAGGTATTTACTTGGCGAACCTGTTAAGCTGGGAGTCCATTCTAATAATATTTGATCTTTTTCAAGAACGCTTGCTCTAATGAGTTGATTTTGGCTTACATGTTCATTGATTCTAACAAAATCAAATGTTTGATCCTTGCAATTGTGATTTGAATTAACGTCCAGATCAATCCGATAGACACCCGAAGCGCTAAACATGTTTTGCGGATTTTGTGCATTTGAAAAACTAACTCCATCAATTTTCCAATCCCAATCACTCAGCATGTCTGGGTTATTGATTGTTGTTTCATCTGTAAAATTGGTGTTTTCATCTAAACAGGCATTTGAAATTGAAAATGCTGCAACAGGCATGGGGTAAACAATCACAGCAGAAGAAGTAGAGTCGGAACAACCTTTTTGGCTTGAAACACGAAGTTTAACTGTAAATGTATTGTCATTCAAATAAGAATGAGATGTATTTGGAACACTGGATGTGCCTCCATCTCCAAACTTCCAATAATTAACTGTAATTATCCCATTGGGAATAGTGGAGGAGCTGCTGAAATTAAATAGATTGCCATTTAAACATTGGGCAGACTTGTCAACTATAAATGAGGCATCAGGCATTGGGTTAACACTTACATTTTGTACTAAACTGTCAATACAGCCTACTGCAGATGTGATTTTAAGTTTAACCTTATACGTATTGTAGGCGTTGTAGTGATGTGTCACATTATTCGTGCTTGCCTGAGTTCCATCATCTAAATCCCACAATCGATCCTGCAATGTTCCAGAGCTAATGGTTGTTTTATCAAGAAATACAAAACTATTTCCATTGATACATTGGTCATCATCATTGATCTCAAATTTCACATCAGGCATTGGATATACAAGAACAGGATTTACGATGGAGTCTTCACAGCCTTGATTTGATGTTACTTTGTATTTGATATTGTAGGTGCCTGGATTTGCATAATTGTGATAGGCAGAACTTTGTACATAGGTTTTTCCATCATTCATATCCCATAAATAGGAATTAATGGTTCCACTGGAAATAGTAGAACTATCTATACAAACGAAGAAGTTATCATTTAAACATTGCCTGTCATCGTTTATCGAAAAACCTGCATCTGGCATAGGAAAAACAAATACTTTTTTGATAAGTGAATCGCGACAACCAAAATCTGAAACCAATGCAAGTTTGACATCATAACTTCCATCTTGTGTATAGGAATGACTTATATGCTGAACATTGGATGTATATCCATCACCGGCATCCCAATTAAACTCAGAAATAATACCAGGTGAAATTGTCGATTCATCAATGAATTGAAAACTATTATTTGACAAACATTGGGTATTATCGTTAATTCGAAAATCGACCAGAGGCATTGGATAAATAAATATTTGGCCATAAGCTGTGTCATGACAATCAGCTGTTGATGAGACGATCATACTAATCTGAAAAGTATCATGAGTGGCATATTGATGATCAGGACTGGTTAAATTGGATGTAAATCCATCACCAAAATCCCATACATAGTTGACTGCTCCAAAATCAATATGAGTTTTGTTCGTAAATTTGGCGGTGTTGTCTCTCAGACATTGTGTAGTGTCATCAATTTCAAAGGCAGCCCGTGGTTCGGGATTAACATAGGCTTTGTGAATTAATTTTGACTTACATCCCCAGTTTGAGGTTACGACTAGGGACACGTCATAATTTCCCGATAAAGAATAAATATGATCTGGTTCACTCAATAAAGAAGAATCACCATCATCAAATAGCCATTTATAACTCATCGTACCTGAGCTCAAGTAGGAATTGTTAGTAAACTTAAAATGATTGTCGTCAAAACATTGGAAACTATCATCAATAGCAAATGCACTGATGGGAGTGGGATGTATATGAACAAAGGCAATTTTTTCAACTGTATCCTTGCATCCGATATTTGACGTTGCAATTAAAGTAACCAAGAAAGTATCAGCTGTTGTGTAGGTGTGAACAGGATTTTTATAACCAGTACCCGATCCATCACCAAAATCCCAACTATAACTTAGATTACCTGAACTGATTGTCGTTCGATTTTTAAATTCATATTTGTTTTTATCAAAACACTGTGCACTATCGTTCATGGTGAATTTTGCCCTGGGAGAAGGAAAAACAATCATTTTTTTCCAAGTTGTGTCCTTACAGCCTTCATCTGATATGGCAATTAGGCCTACATCAAAAGTGTCTTCAACAGAATATGTATGATAAGGATTTTCCAACACACTACCAATCGAGTCTCCAAAACTCCAGATGTATGATAAATCACCATTGGTAATGGTAGAATTATTCAGATAAAATACAGAATTCTCATTTAAACATTGTGTGCTATCGTTAATTGTAAAATCAGATTTTGGTTTTTCATGTATGTTTAGCGTCCAATTTATCGTGTCGACTTTTCCAGTTTGTAGATAAATGAGAATACCCACTTCATAATCACCCGCTGCGGTATAATAGTGAGAAGTTTTCATGCTGTCGGAGGTATTTACGGGAGATGTAGGATCGCCAAAATTCCAATCTACTGAATCAACTAAACTTGAATTTGAGACAATGAATTTGGTCGTATCGCCATAGCACTGATTGAAATACTGAAATTCGGGATTGAAGAAATAACTTTGGTTGAAAGTTGGTAAACCATATTTGCTTTTCCGGCCAGCCAAGTAAACCCCATTGTCTTTGTATTTACTTGCTGCTCCATACGCATTTGGGTTCCTGATCACACCTAAATATCCTGATGTTCGTGCTACATATATTTTAGCATCAATGGCAATTTGCATGGCACCAACCTGTGATCCAGAATTGCCAATTTGTATTTTACTGGCTCTGATATCAGCTTTTGTGCCTGCAAGCAAAAAGAATTGATATATTTCGCCATAACTTCGGGAAGTAACATAAAGTTTAGTACCATCAGGTGAGAACTCTATACCATATGGATCTTTTATTGAAGTAATTGTATTTGCATCAGAAACAACACCTGAACTATCATCGAATTTCAGAATTTCAACAACACCAACATTACTTTGAATGGCTAATGCCAGTTTTTTTCCATCAGGAGAGGCTTTTAAATAACCTGCAGCTTTACTAAGAGAACCTCCATGTTTAACACCAACATTGCTAACTATGGGAGTAGTGTTAAGACCTGCGGAGTCAATTCTATAAGCAAAAAAGGCCGTGGTGTCCCAACCATGTGTAATAACCCAAACACTAGTATCATTTCTGTGTTTTATTGCTGTCACTTTTTCTGTTGTGGGAGTTAAAAGTGGGTTGTTCTTTGAAATTACCGAACCAAGTCCACTTGATCTATTCATGCTAACAATTGAATATTTAAGCCCTTGGGGTCCTGTAACATCATCAACAGTAAAAACATAATAAATACTATCGCTTAATGGTTTTTGAACAATAACGGATGATTGAGTTGAAGGATAACCACCATGTAAGCCATTTCCATTGTCCATTACCTGATGATTCTTATTCCAAATGGTCAGTCCATTGGTATAAAAAAGAAGTTTCCCCTTATCATCTGAAATTGTGGCGCAACCATCGTATTGAAACATGGCGCTGTTGCCTAATGGAACTGGTGAGCCTGAATTAAAGTTTATACCTGCATATTCACCGAAATACCAAATATTTCCTTGTTTTTGCGCAAAGAGATGACTAAAACTACTGATTGTAAAAACAATACAGAGTGTAATGGCAGTATATGTTACTCTTTTAAACATTATATCAATGCACGAATTTATGTAATAATACTCTTATTTCAATTAGTAAATCAATATTCATAAGGGTTCTAAGTAACAGGAAAACAATTTAGGGTGCCCATGTGGGGTAGCTTAGTATGTCGAATGGCAGAATAATATTTGCCCAAACCAAGGTGAAAAAAGTAATCAGCACGATTGCAATTAGATTTAGCCAAATTCCTGTTTTAAGCATATCCATCATGCGTAATCGACCACTTCCAAAAACAATTGCATTAGGAGGAGTTGCTACAGGAAACATAAAGGCCATGGATGCGGCTAATGTTATAGGCAGCATAAGTAACAAAGGATGAACCTTGATGGTAATAGCTAAACCGGCAACTACAGGTAGAAGCATTTCTGTTGTGGCAGTATTGGATGTGAATTCTGTTAAAAAGGTCATTATGCCTGTTAAACTTCCAATAAGTAAAGGAGAGGAAAGCTCTTTTGCAGCAACAAGTTGCTGTCCAATAAATTCCGATAAACCTGAATCAATGAATCCTTTAGCTAAAGCAAATCCTCCACCGAATAAAAATACAATTTGCCAAGGGATTTTTAAAGTGATTTCCCAGTTTACCAATGCCTGACCTTTTTTTGATGATGGAATAATAAATAGTAATAATGCTAAAAATATAGCCACAGTGCCATCGTTAATCAATTCAGGTTTTTGGAATAATTCACTCCAGCCGGGAATTTTAATGAAACCCAATTCCAAAGGATTTCGAAATATCCAAAGGAATATTAATGTGATAAACAACACGAAAACCCTTTTTTGCTCGACTGTAATCTTTCCCAATTGAAGATATTGATCTCTGAAGAAACTCGCTTTCAGACTTTTTATCTCATCCTTTGGTTTATAAATCAAATAGATTATTAAAACAGCGCAAACAAACATGCAAACACTTAATGGTAGTGCAAAAAGTAACCACTGAGCAAAAGATATTTCAGGAGCTTGTGGAAAAATAATACTGAAAATTCGTACAAAAGAAAGATTAGGCGGTGTTCCTACCAATGTAGCAATTCCACCAATGGAGCAGGAATATGCAATACCAAGTAGAATTCCTGTGTTTAGCGACTTCACTTTTTGGGGTGTGTATACATTTTCAAGTTCCTTGGAAATAGAAAATGCTATGGGAAGCATCATCATGGCTGTTGCCGTATTTGACATCCACATAGATAAAATCCAGGATGCTAACATAAAGCCACTTAATATTCGAAAAGGACTTCCACCAGCAATGGAAAGTATTTTCAGCGCAATTCGTTTATGTAGATCCCATTTTTCAATGCTTAAAGCCATGATAAAACCACCGATAAACAGAAATATGATGTAATTGATATAGGCATTCGAAATATCTTTTCCATTCAAAATACCAAATAACGGAAAAAGGATAATCGGAAGCAGAGATGTTGCTCCTATTGGAATAGCCTCGGTTACCCACCAAATAGCCATTAAAACCGCGATAGCAGCCGTATAGCTGATTTCACTTGGAACATCTCTTGATTTTAATAGAAAAGCAACTAGAACAAAAGCAATAATTCCAATGAAAAGTTTAGTATAATTTAGGGAAGGTTTTGTTGTATTGCCATTCATAGCAGAGAGGATGAGTTTCAAATATACATGAATTTTTTTTCGTTTGAAATTACCTACAGACAAATGAAAAAATCATGTAAAAGCGAAGTGATTCCGACTGAGCATATAAATTTTGAATTATAGTTTGAACAAAATTTTTGTTTTTTACAGGAGAAATATAATTAAAATGAGTTTTATGAATTTTTGTCCTGGAAATTAGGAATTCCAAATTGTCCAAGCCTTATTCGCTTGCAATTCGAGCATTTTTATACCGTTTACTATCTGCGCTCCATTTTTTTCGGATTGACTGAGAAAGGAGCTTTTTGCTGGATTGTAAACCAAATCGAATACCAAATGCTTTTTACCAAGATAGTGGTAAGGAATAGCCGGAGAGGTGTCAAAGTTTGGAAACATACCAAGTGGAGTTGTATTGACAATAAGCAAATGTTTTTCAATAATTTGCTTATCAATATTTTTATAAAGGATATCTCCTTTGGAGCGAGATACGATCTGATAGGCAATACCTAACTTTTTTAATGCAAAAGCAACAGCCTTGGAAGCCCCACCGCTACCAAGAATCAGGGCTTTATAATGTTCTGTTTTAAAATGTGGTTTTAAAGACTCTTCAAAACCAAAGACATCTGTATTGAATCCTTTGGTTGTAATCGAATTATTGGATTTGGTTATTTTTATGGTGTTCACTGCTTCTACTTCTTTTGCAGTTGAATCCAATTCATCTAAAAAAGGGATTATTGCTTCCTTATAGGGAATGGTAACGCTTAAGCCTGATAAGTTGGGTTGATTGCTTAGTAGGTCTGTGAATTTATCAATAGAATTGAGCTCAAAATTGATGAATTCATGATCATGCAAGCCATGATCAATGAATTTTTGTTCAAAAAACTTTTTGCTAAAAGAATGTGAAAGAGGATATCCGATCAATCCATATTGTTTCATGATTCTGTTGGTAATTCTTTTTTCTTTGAAGCAAAGCGTTCAATAAGCCAAATACTGACTATTCCAACAAAAATAGTAAAGATTATTCCAATAACTTCTCCATTGAAACTTTCGGGCATAAACTTAACATAAGAGGATACTATTTTCTCACCATCTTTTAAAATGAAATTTCCTGCATTATCTATCAGATATTCCTCGAATTGCCAGGGCCATAATATGGCAAGCGAGCCTAAAATAAAGCCAGTTAGCAAAGCAATGGTTTGATTTCTATACTTCTTAAAAATCCATGATAGCAAATGTGAGAAGGCTACTAGTCCTACAACAGCTCCAATTAAAACCGGTAATAATATATGTAGATCCTTATTGTTTATGGCATCTATTGCTACCAATTGATAATTACCCATTAAGAGTAAAACGAATGAACCTGAAAGTCCGGGGAGTATCATGCTGCAAACGGCAACTACCCCACAAATCATTAAATAGAAAAATCCATCATTCGGACTTGCTGGGTTAAGAATTGAAATACCAACTGCAATGGCAGTTCCTAAAGTTAAAAACAGATAAACAGGAATCGACCATTTTGTGATGGTTTTTCCAACAAAAAAAATGGAAGCCAGAACTAAACCAAAAAAATATGCCCAAATATAATAGGGGTAATTGGCAAAAAGAAAATCGAAAAGCTTAGCCAGACTGACAATGGCAACAATTACACCTGTAAAAATAGAAATCAGAAACCATAAGTCGGTGTGCTCTTTAAACTCTTTGAAATTCCCCTTAAAAATCAGCTTGAATGCCTTTACATCAAAGGATTTAATCGCATCTATCAAACGTTCGAAAATTCCTGTAATCAAAGCAATTGTGCCTCCCGAAACGCCAGGGATTACATTTGCAGTTCCCATACCTATTCCTTTCAAGAATAGATTAAAGTGATTTTTAATTACTTGTGTAAGTGTCTGGATATTCATATCTGAATTTTGATGCAATTATAGTAATTTTGAACCCCTGATACAAGAAAGTATTACGATCTTTTAGAATAACTAATTCTTAATTTCATTTACAAACCCAATCCGATGAATTTAAAAATTGAATACAAAAGCATTTTACCGCATTTAGCAGCAATAGTTGGATTTATTATTATACTGGCTGTTTACTTTTCTCCTGTTCTGGAAAATAAAACGCTTCGGCAACATGATATCATCATGGCGAAAGCAATGCAACAGGAAATAAAGACACATTTGCATGAAACTGGTGAACTGAGTCTTTGGACCAATGCTATTTTTAGTGGTATGCCTACCTATCAGGTTTGGGTTAAATACCCAAATAACTTTGCCACTTATGTGATGAAGTATATCAAATTGCGGTTGGGTGAGCCAATGGGTTATGTTTTCGTTTATTTTATATGTTTTTATATTCTCATGCTTGTTTTTGGAGCAGGACCAATTTTGGCCTTTATTGGAGGATTGGCTTTCGCATTTTCCTCCTATAATTTTATCAATATAGAAGCAGGTCACTTAACAAAAGCACTTGCTGTTGGTTTTATGCCATTGGTTTTGGCTGGTGTAATTTTGGCATTAAAGAAAAAATACATTGGCGGAATGACGCTTGCTGCTATGGCTTTAGCCACTGAAATTCGGGCTAATCACTTACAAATTACCTATTACCTAATGATCATGTTACTCATCTTATTTATTGTTGAGTTTATTGATGTGGTCAAGAAAAAGGGCTATTTGGATTTCGTAAAATCTATGTCGGCATTGGCTGTGGCACTTGTTTTAGCTGTTGGAATTAATATTACAGCGCTGTGGACAACCAATGAATACACCAAATATACCATGCGTGGAGGTTCTGAAATCACAGCCAAACAAGTTGATGGTGGTGGTTTGGAAAAAGACTATGCTTTGCGCTGGAGTTATGGCGTAAAGGAAAGTTTTACACTTTTAATCCCTTATTTTTCAGGAGGTGCCTCAGGAGAGGAATTAGGTCCCGAGTCTAGCTTAGCTAAGGCAGGAGTTCCTAAAAAAAGCTTACAAGCTGTTCCTACTTATTGGGGTAGTATGACCTCTACTTCCGGGCCAATTTATATTGGTGCCATTATGTTATTCCTTTTCGTCATGGGTATGTTTATTGTCAAGCACCGATATAAATGGTGGCTATTTGCTACGGCTGTGTTGGCTCTCATGCTTGCTTGGGGTTCGAATTTTATGTTTTTAACAGATTTGTTTTTTAATAACTTTCCCTTATACAATAAGTTTAGAGTTCCCATGACACTCTTGCTAATTGTTGGATTAGCAGTACCTATTTTATCTTCATTAGCCGTTAAAGAATTTCTGAATAAAGAATCCAATAAAGATGATTTATTAAAGGCCTTAAAATATAGTTTTTATGGTGTTGGTGGAATAACCTTATTGATAGCCTTGTTTGGTGGAAATATTTTTGATTTCACAAGTGTGAATGATACACGCTTTGAAGAAGGAGGATGGCCAATGGATTTAATTCGGGAAGATAGGGCAAGACTGATGCGTATGGATGCATTCAGATCATTTGTTCTAATTACCATTGCTGCAGGGACTTTATTTGCGTATCTGAAAAATAAAATCAAATTGAATGTAGTATTTGCAATTTTAGGAATTGCCATTTTATTTGATTTCTGGGGAGTTGACAAACGCTATTTTAACAAAGATGATTTTCATCGCAAATCAAGAAATCAAAAAGAATTTGTTGCAATGACAGCTGCAGATCAGGCTGTTTTACAAGATAGTGATCCACATTATCGCGTGATGGATTTAACCACTGATCCATGGAATAGTGCAACAAAAGCCTATTACCATAAATTGGTTGGTGGCTATCATGGAGCAAAAATGGCACGTTATCAGGATATGATAGAATATCATTTATCACCTGAATTACAAGCTTTAATTGCGGAATTACAAAAGGATGGTAATGTACCATTTGAGAAAACACCTTGCTTGAATATGCTTAATACTAAGTATTATATAGCTGGAGACCAAGCAAATGGAGTGATTCAAAATCCAAATAATTTTGGAAATGCATGGTTTATTCAGGATGTTAAAATGGTAGCTAATGCCGATGAAGAAATTAATATGCTGCGAAATGTTGATCTGAAATCGGTTGCTGTAGTTGATGAAGTTTTTAAAAATCAGGTAAAAGACTTTACAAAAAACTCAGATGATAAAGCCAGTATTGATTTGGTAAGCTATGCCCCTAATAAAATAAGCTATAAAACGTCAGCTACTTCGGAGCAGATAGCCGTTTTTTCGGAAGTTTATTACGATAAGGGTTGGAATGCCTATCTCGATAAAAAGTTAGTACCACATTTTAGAGCTAATTATATTTTAAGAGCAATGAATATTCCTGCAGGGGAACATGAAATTGAATTTAAATTTGAGCCTAAATCCTATATTGCCGGAGAGAAAATTTCCTTGGCTTCATCTGTATTAATGGGCATTTTGATTCTGTTTACCATTTATACCTATATGAAACCCACGGACGAAGACATCATGGTGGAGGAAGAGAAAATTGAGGAAAAATAGAAATGTCAATAGTTGATAAGAATCGTTTTAAGGACGGTCATTATATTGGTTTGCCTGCTTCTCATAACGATTTGTTTGTTAAAACCCGTGCAGAATTAGTAAGACAAATACCAAATTTTATTGGCAATGATTTGTCAATGGTCGATATCGGCTGTGGGAATGGCAATACAGTTGTGTTACTGGCTAAAGAATTTCAAAACTGCACAGGTGTTGATATTTTTCCGGAAAACAAAGTGGCATTTGAGCAAACATGTTCAGAACAGTATCTTCAAAATTGTCAAATTCTTTTAATGAATGTTGAGGAAGAAGTTCCTGATCAGAAATTTGATCGATTGATATGTTTTGAAGTGATTGAGCATTTTAAGTCAGAGAAAACGGTTAGGCGATTCAAGCACTTTTTAAAACCCGGGGGAAAGATAGCTATCACAGTACCACACAAATGGTGGCTGTTAGAAACACACGGAGCAAAATTACCTTTGCTCCCATGGAATAGAGTTCCCTTTTTCTCATGGCTACCCAGGCCTTTACACGAACGCTGGGCCAATGCTCGAATCTATACCAAGAAAAGAATTGTTAGATTATTGGAGGATTCTGGTTTTGAAGTGAAAGAAGCGAAGCTAATGACTGCCCCACTGGATGTGATGAAGGATAGCTCATTAAAACGATTTCTGAAAAAGTATATTTTTAGAGGTAAAATAACAAATAATCCATTTTTGGCTACCAATGTTTTTGTTTGGGCTGAATTGAAACAGTAATTACTGTTTTATAGGACAAACTGCCACACAAATCCCACAAATTCGGATATCAGAATTAAGTTTGGATTCTCCAAAAATCCGACACTGTTCTCTGCAAGCTTGAGCATTAAAGAATTCATCCCTATCAATTGTCACATTCCATAATTGGCCTGTTGCAGCATTCGCAGGACATGCCTCAACACAAATTGAGCAAGTACCGCAGCGGCTTTTTTCAATTGGGTTTTGTGCAGGCACTAATTCCGTTTTTGTTAGAATACTTACTAATCTGAGTCGGGTTCCAAATTTCTTTGAGACAAAGAGAGCTGTTTTACCAATCCAACCTAAACCAGCTCTGGTTGCGACCATTTTGTGTGAAAGCTCTGTTCGTAAATCTTCGTTATATTTGGTATTCAGTAATTCGGTAGTTGTAGAAGGAGTGATATTTATAGATTCAATTCCACTTTTATTCAAATCGGAGGTAATAGCGATAGCTAACTCATCCAGCTTTTTGTTCATCGTCAGATAATGCTTGTGATATTCGTGTGTTGGTCCATTTTTTACCTGATCCAGAATTGAGTCATCCAGTTTTTTTTCAATAGAAATCCCATATTGATAGTTCCCAAAAACAGGATCAGGCAAGCCTTTCAGAATTGCATATCCATAAATAAATTTGTCATTAGGTTTTAGATGCTTTTGAATAATATCAGTTGCAATTTCGCTCAATGGAGAATATTATTTAGTATATTTTGAAATATCAAAATATGATTTCTTAATTCTTCCATTCAATTTGAAACTAACTAATTCAACAGAAAATTCATAACTGTCAGCAATAAAAGTGGATTTTGAAGGCATCGTGATGTTTTGTTCAGTAATAAATGTGTTTAGAATTAATTCTTTTCCCATATCTTCAGATTTTATAGGAAGCCAGGTTTTTCCACTAATATGGTATTTCATCGATCGGTATTCATCACTAACTAAAATAACATAAGTTGTTTCGGATTCACCTTCGATAGTTTCCTCGAGAATAATTTTATTACCTTGTTCTACGGCATAATACTCTGGAAAAATTAACGATGACATTCTGGAAGAATGTAATTCTGATTCGCTCATTTTTGTTGCTTTTCCATCAATAATATTAATTCCCTGACCATCATTGTAAATGGAGATAAACTCACCTTCAGGATCCGATATTTTCATGTAATGCTTATTAGGGTATATTATTTTAACTTTCATTGTGGCCTTAGTATTCACTCCGAAATTATTTATTGATTCAAATGTTTTAATCTGTTTAAGATCTTCACCACCAATTGCTTCCAAGTAGTTGTTCCAAACTGTTAGGGCATCTACCGATTTATCTTGGGCAAATAAAATGGAAGGAATAAGAAAACAAGAGAGTAATAAGATTTTTTTCATATGAATGATTTATTGAAGTTTGTTTTTTCGTCCTGACTTAAGGAATCGCAACATCAGAAATACATGACTCCAAAGATTGGGAATAAAACCAAAGTGGCTTTTCAAAATAGAATAACGTTCCTTCATGCTACTTCCCAAATACTGTTTGCTTAATCCGGCTGTTAAAAACTTTGCTAAAACAAAGTCACATTTGATAACCGATTTCGATGCTTTCAAGCATCTAATAACCCAATCGATATCTGCACTCAGTTTATAGTTTTTTGAGTAGGAGGGAGCTATATCTCGTTTAACCACAAAGCTTTGATGGCATACAACCATCCCTTTTTTCATATTTTTCCAGCTTAAATTATCGGGTGCATTATTATGGGTAAGCTGACTCAATAATCCAATATTTTGTCCTTCGTCATTTACAACCAGGGTGTCGCTATAGTAAATATCAGATTGCCCCATAGCAATCATCTTTTCCACTGTGTCCAAATCATTAATTTCATCACCAGCGTTTAAAAACCAAACATAATCGCCACTGGCCAGACTTAAACCTTTATTCATGGCATCATACAATCCTTTGTCGGGTTCAGAAATAACCTTTGCAATTTTCTTTTCGTGCTTTTTTACGACAGTAAGAGTTAGGTCGGTAGAGGCTCCATCAACAAGAATGTATTCAATATTGGAATAGCTTTGCCCCACAACACTATTGATGGTTCGTTCTATTAGCTTTTCAGCATTGTAGGTTACTGTGATGATTGATATTTTAGGATGATTAGTCACGTGTTTTTTTTGTTTCTAATAACTTAAAGTTGAATAATCAGCTTTTAAATTATCGATTATTCTATAAGTAGCTTGATACAATAAGATGTCGCCCAATTTCCAACTATAACCATTTACGAGTCGCTGGATAACAGGAATGTCTGTTGATGTTGCTTCGTTAATTTTCTTTGCCATATTCCTGATCTGAATTTTGGGTTAACCTGTTTTTTGCTCTTTCAACTGACTGATGTAATTTGGCTTCCAATACTTTTTTAGCTGGTAGTTTGGTCAGATACTCAGCAACACGAATATTGCTTTTGTCTAATTGCAATAACTCTACATGTTCTTCGTTTTTCCCTGTACAGAGGATTAATCCAATGGGCGAATTTTCGCCTTGTACTTGCTCATGTTTTTCCAGCCATCGTAAATACAATTCCATTTGCCCTTTGTAAGATGCCTTGAATTTACCAATTTTTAATTCAATGGCGACCAAGCATTTCAACTGGCGATGGTAAAAAAGTAAATCAATATAATAATCGTCATGATCAATAGTAATGTGCTTTTGACGGGCTAAAAAGGCAAAGTCAGAACCTAATTCAATAATAAATTCCTGTAGTTCGGTTAATATGGCCGACTCAAGATTTTTTTCAGAGAATGTATTTTTCAAACCCAAAAAATCTAGAAAATATGGGTCTTTGAAAACCAAATCGGGGCTGAGTTTCTGGTCGCTTTTTAATTCTTCAATTTCGTTAATGATGGTTTTATCTGGTTTTTTGCTGATGGCCGTGCGTTCAAATAGCATGGAGTTAATACGTTCTCTTAAAGTACGTACACTCCACTTTTCTATTTTACACATTTCAATGTAAAAATCCCGTTTTATACAGTCATGTATTGGAATAAGTTCTTTTAAATGTGACCAGCTCAATTGTCTCCACAGTGTAGAGACAATTTGAATATCAGGATAAACTTCATAGAAACGGAGACAATGCCGTAATTGCTTTTCACTCCATCCACTACCAAATTCGAGGTGTAATTGTCGCGACAGTGTAGAGACAATCTGTTTACCGTATTCGCCTCTTTTATTTTGTAAAACAGAAACACTTATTTTTTGCCCAATACTCCAGTATAGCATACTTATTTCAGTATTTACAACAAGGGCAACATTTCTTCTACTGCTTTCTATTAAAGTTTTAATTTCTGAAAATAAGCCCGTATTTGCTACATTGTTTTCCATTCGCGGTCTCCTGTTTTTGGATTCTTCCATTTATTATCAGCAGAAAATAATGGTCGAAGTGGTTTGAAGTTGTTGTCTTGTTTGACTTTGGTTTCGAAAATCCGTAACAAAATTAATTCGATGAAATATTCTAGTCTTTGCACAGGCGTTCCAGCAGGACTTAATTTATTGTAGAGTTTTTTTAAAGCGTTATTGGTTTTATTATCTGCGAAATGTACTGTTGGTCGTCCCATTTATTTGATTCTTGATGTAAATTTAGAAATTATTACTCAAATTATCTTGAAGTCTCCTATTCTTTCTGACTCAGTTTATACTTCTTATGTATCCACATTGCCAGTCAAAACACGCCAAATATATTCAGGTGTGTGCCGCATTTTCACTTTCCAATTGAATCGCTTATAAGCTTTAATAGCTTTCTTCGATAGTTCTAAAGGTATTTTCTGTATGTTTACTTTTTCAGCAAGCTGGGTTTCAAATACATTTGATTTGTAGGAATTAACTCCAGTGCGATCAAGGCCAATATTTTGCACTAAAGATTTTCCGGGATGCAGACACAAGCCATCCTGCAAATAAATAGAAGCATACCAGCGAATGAACCACGAATCAACTTTAGCATGTACATTTCGATTGAGCATTCTGACATAATTGATACTCCGATTGAAGTCAAATTGATTTTGTCCTTTTTCAAGTACTTTAGTCATTAAATCAGCAGCAGAAGGGTTGAACTCTTTCCATGCTCTTTGCCAGGTAGCCCAGCCCCAGCATGTTGGAACAGGAAAAAAGAATGTTTCATTCAGTTGTGTTTTGAAACTAGGTGTAAATCCTGCTATATGCATAACTTCCTCATGATCCGCATAAAAATCCAGCGCATCATTCATGTATTCTAAAAAATAAGGAGACAGAACAAGATCATCTTCTAAAATGATAACTCGACCGTGTTTTTCAATTATTTCGCTTACACCTGAAATAATTGAATTTGCCAGTCCTTTATTTTTATCTGATTCAATTATGTGAACCTCTTTACACCAACTTTCTGATCTTATTATTCGCCTGACTTCTGCTATGTTTTTTTGAGCAGTTTCGCCAATACCATCTTTAGGGCCATCAGCATAAATATATAAAACTGAATCCTTGGCTAATAAGTTTTGGGTAAGACTACGAAGCGTTTTGAGGGTATGCTCTGGTCGTCCGTAAACAAATAAACAAATGGGCGCAATATGTTTATACGTACCCATTTTTAGTCAAATGTGCTGATTTCTATACCTAGCATTAATCTTGGTAATTCGGGAAGGTTAGCACTGCTTTTAAAAAAATCGGAATAACGATAATTAGCCGTAAGAGCAAATTGGTTATAACCAAAACGAAACAAGGGGCCAAAATTATATGGAATGTCGAAATCATAACCATAACTGTTAGATTTAAACGTGACGCTGCCAACCTTATTTTTTCGTTGAAGTAGCATGTGGTAATTATAATCTGCTCGTCCTCCCAGATCCATATATAGTCCGATTAAATTTCCTCTTTTTTTCGAAAAATTAATTCTGAAATATAATTCGCCACCAATGCTATAAAAGCTCAGCGTTTCTTTTTTATTAATGCTAGCATCTGGCAATATCTTTCCCGCTTCCTGAACCAGCTTAAACGATGAAAAACGACCACTTACTCCATAGCCTCCTGAAAATACTTTACTGAATTTTCGTTTGTGTCGGAACCCAAATTCATAAAAGCCGGAGCTGCCATAATGAATTTTTGCACCTGCTATGTTTTCTCCTAGATTTAAGCCATAGGTCACATAGGTGTGACTGAACTTTTTAAGGTTAGGTCCGTTTTCATCTAATTGACTATAATCTTTAACTTCATTTTCAAACACAACATCTTGTGCTGACAGACAAAATGAGGTTAGGAGCAGTATGCTTATAAAAAGTACTTTATGCATTTTTTTATCTTTAAAATTTATAATGAGAGCTGAATCCTCTAAAATGTACATTGATCGTTTTGGGAGTTGCATCCATCTCTGTCCGATCAAATTCAAGAACTACTTCTTGTGAGACTTCAACAACATAATAGGACTCAAGAATACCGTCTTCTCCTTCCATGTTATAATACAAAAGATGATTGCTGTTTGTCGCATTTTTATTGTTGTAGTTTTCTAAAATTGCCCGAACAATCAATTTATCATCTTCTTCAATAAATTCAAATGTTTGCTGAATTGGTTTTTTATCTGCATCTAAAAAATAGGATGCTTGTGGAACGCCATATCCATGCGCATAGTCAAAATATGGGTAGAGGTGTCCTGATTTCTCCAACTCATAAAACAAATCCATATTGGTAAAACCAGGATTGTGTTGCAATATACAAGCTGCAAATCCTGCTGTTAGGGGGGATGAGAATGAGGTTCCATCTACTTCTTTTAATCCTTTTTTGTCGGCTGTAACCACATGACCAAAAGCTGAAACATTGGGTTTCATTCGCTTGTCTGCCGTAGGTCCATATGAGCTAAAAGAAATGTGATAATCGAGATCAGGATCAATTCCTCCAACTGCCAATACAGAGTCTCCATCAGCTGGAGTAATAATTGTTTCCCAGCTGTCAGTTGCTTCATTTCCTGCTGAATTAACGACTAAAATCCCTTTTCTTGCAGCCATATGAGCTGCCTTTACCACCAAACTAGTTTTTCCATCCATATCATTGGTGAAATAGCGATGGTGACCATAACCCAAGGAACTATTAATAATATCGGCTCCATTTTTATCAGCCCATTCGGCAGCTGCCATCCAGTATTCTTCTTCAGCAAAAGGTTCTGTGCCGATTTCTGTTTTAGCTAACATATACTCAGCACCTGTAGCCAGTCCAATGTTGTTTTCTTTCCAAAAACCACCAACACAAGCAAAAGTCATTCGACCATGATTATTGCCATAAAAAACATTTTCCTTGTTTTTGATAAAATCCCAGGTGGCAACTAGTCGGTTTTGATTAATGATATGAGTGAAAGACGGATGTGTATTTACCTCTGGAAATCCACCATCAAAAATAGCGATCCGAACCCCTGTTCCATCTAACTCCTTTTCTTTCAACAAGCTTCCACCAAAACGTTCTGTTTGGTTTTTCATGAGCTCTTCATCGTAATACTCATCACTGAATTCAGTTTCGGCAGTATACAGTATTTCGACTTTTATGGATTGCTCCATCTTAGCCACGCAATCCAGTTTTCTTAAGTCATCTAACTGTTTTTGATTCGAAACATCCACTAAAACAAAATTAAACCAACGTGATTCAAAACCGCTTGCATCTGCTATTTCCCTAACCTGGCCTACATAATTTTGATTTAACGGGAAGTCGCTTGGATCATACAATGAAACATCATGTTTAATTCTTCTGTCGATTGCTTTTTGATCAAAATAAGCCTCAGGGTTGAATTCAACCCCAGCTTTATCTTTGAAATAAACCCTGTATTTCTGCTGAGCGGATAAGTTCAGCAAGATGGAAAAAAAGACTAGCAATAAAATTATTTTTCGCATTATAGTTTGCATTAAAGGGAATGATTTGAATAATAACACCACAAAATAAACAAATATTATACTTTGGTTGTTATTCTGTTACAAAAAAAAGAAAAGTTTCTAATTTTTCAGAAAAATCTCAGTAGCTCCATAACCGTATTCTCTAACGTTTGCATCCTTATAATGAAGAACATATTTGTTCCCATTCAAGTATTTCCTAATTTTTTCTTTTAAGGTATTAATCCCGATTCCATGAATGATAATGATGTTTTCATAGTCGAAGGCAATCATTTTCTCAAATTCTTTAATGAAATAATTAAACTGAATTTGAAAAATTTCATCTCTTGCTAAAATGTCGAAATTGGGTTCAATTTTATCAATGTGTAAATCAATTATATTATCTGGTCTGTCAACATCGATAATTGCTTCTGGCTCAGATTCAATAATTTGAATTGGAGCAGTGCTAGTAGCTTCTTGTTTTTCAATTTCATACAACCATGCATGATAATCAACCAAAGGTGCTTTTTCCTGTTTTTTCATTAATTCTTTCCCTGATGGTGAAAAGGAATAAGAAAAGGACTCATCAATTTCAGTTGCATATTCATTAAATGGGAGAATACAAATGGTATAAGTAGGAAATTTAACGGATCCAAGTTGATCGTAAGTAATTAATGCCGTGTCGGAATAAGCTTTTAAATGACCATGACAAAGGGCACTGCTCGCATTGTTTATTTGACTGTAAAAAGTGAAGTAAATTTGATTTTTTGTATCGTTTATCAATTGGAATTGAAATGTTTCAGGTTTTTGTCCAGTTGAAAGTGCAATAAATAATCCTTTATTTGTTGCTTCTGATTTTTGTGTAAAGCTATTAACCTGTGTTAAATCATCTTTGTATTTTTCGGCCAGATTTGTTGCTTTTACTGGTCCTTTTGATATTCTTATGAGTTGTGATTTATATACAGGAATTTCAAGTCCTTCGATGGAAATGATAAGTTGCTTATTGTCCAGAATAGAAACAACGGTTCCAACAGTATTATCATCGATAAACTCGACCTGATCACCAACTTGAAAATTTTCCATAAAATTTAATCGATAAGTCCTTCCGGAATTTGGAGATAAACAGCCTTTTTCTCAATATTCAACTCGATGAGAAGGTCTTCATGAAAGGGAATTAGAATGCCATCTGCTGTTTCCAGAATGTAATGTGCTGGATTTTCAATGATATGCTGAACAATTCCAATTTTACTATTATGCTGGTCAAAGACAGAATATCCTTTCAAATACGCCATCTGAAATTCTTCGTCAGATGATGCTGTTTGGAACGTATTGTTCAGGAAGAATTCAAGGCCAATGAGTTCTTTTGCTTGATCAATGCTGTTGATATCTTCTAGTTTTAAGATAACTGAAGATGCTGAAAAATGTGAGCATTCTTCAATAAAAAAAGGTACTGGCTTTTTATGAATCATAATAAAGACAGTACCTTGAGGTTCTTTCTCGGCTTTGTATATGCTCGAGAAAACTATTTTAATTTGGCCTGAGAATGCATGTGCTTTTGTAATCGTTCCTGCGTGAAAGATATTTTCAATTTGCAGCATATTTTCTCATTGAATAGGATTATTTCTTATCGGCCTCTTCTTTTTTCTCTTCTTCTTTTGGGGCTTCTTCAGCAGCAGCCTCTTCTTTTACTTCAGCAACAAGAGCTTCTTCTTTTGGAGCTTCTGCAACAACAGCTTCTTCCTTAGCTTCAGCAACAGGAGCTTCTTCTTTCGGAGCTTCTGCTACAACAACTTCTTCCTTAACTTCTGCTGCAACTTCTTCTGTAGCTGTTTCAGGACTAGCTTCAACAACTTCTTCAGTTGCTTCTACTTCTTCCTCAACCTCTTCTGCCGGAGTTAATGCGTCAATCTCCGCTTTTCTTTTTGCTGCTATTGCTGCTGCACGTTTTTTATTTACCTCAGCCTCGTGATCTAAAGCTGCCTGCTTACTCTTAGTTGTTTTGTCTTCTAATTTTTCAATTTTCTTACTATACTGGTCTGCTTTCTGAGCAATGAACTCATTGAATTTTACTTCAGCTTCTTCTTCAGTAAGAATACCCATTTTTATACCTCTTGATAAATGCTTCTTAAACAGAACACCTTTAGTTGACAAAAGTGTTTTCACTGTTTTGGTAGGAACTGCTCCTAAATCTAGCCAGCTTACTGCTTTGTCTGTGTCAATATCAATTTGTGGTATAGTAGGAATCGGGTTATAAGAACCTATCCTCTCGATGAATTTACCATCTCTGGGAGAGCGGGCATCCGCAACCACTATATAATAATATGGTGCTTTTTTTCTCCCCTTGCGTTGCAATCTAATTTTAACTGCCATTTTAAATAAAATTTGAATGTTTTAAAAGTCGTGCAAATATCTGATTTATTTTGGTTTAAACAAGGAATTATCGTTTAAATGGCATTTGCGCAGCCATTTTTCCTTTAAATCCCGGTTTGTTCATTTTTTTCATAATCTTTCGCATGTCTTCCAATTGTTTTACCAACTGATTAACTTGCTGAATACTGGTTCCACTACCTCCTGCAATTCGTTTCCTTTTGAGTCCATTAAGCAATTCAGGATGCTTTCTTTCTGCTGGTGTCATGGAAAAAATGATTGCTTCAACATGTTTGAAAGAGTCATCATCCAATTCTTGATCTTTCATTGCTTTATTCATGCCCGGAATCATGCCCATCAAATCTTTGATGTTTCCCATTTTTTTGATCTGTCGTAATTGATTCAGTAAATCTTCAAAATCAAATTGGCTCTGTCGGAGCTTTTTTTGAAGTTTCTTGGATTCTTGTTCATCAAATACATCCTGTGCTTTTTCTACGAAAGAAACAATGTCTCCCATACCCAGAATACGACTGGCCATACGATCAGGATAAAAGATATCGATGGCATCCAATTTTTCACCAATACTAATAAATTTGATTGGTTTTTCAACAACTTTTAAAATTGAAATAGCTGCTCCACCTCTTGTATCACCATCAAGTTTGGTCAGCACAACTCCATCAAAATTCAAAGTGTCGTTAAATGCTTTTGCTGTGTTCACAGCATCTTGTCCTGTCATTGCATCAACAACAAATAGTATTTCCCCTGGATTTACTGCTTTTTTGATGTTGGAAATTTCATTCATCATGGCCTCATCAACTGATAAGCGACCTGCCGTATCGATTATAACAACATTGTTGTTATTAGATTTAGCATGTTTTATAGCATCTTGGGCAATTTTAACAGGATCTTTTATATTTTCATCACTATAAACTGGAACGTTAATTTGTTCACCAAGTACTTTAATTTGTTGAATTGCAGCAGGACGGTATACGTCACCTGCTACCAACAAGGGTTGCTTTCCTTGTTTTGCGATGTGACCTGCAAGTTTTCCTGCAAAAGTGGTTTTACCAGATCCTTGTAAACCTGAAAGCAAGATGACTGCTGGATTGCCTTTGGTATTGATGTCTTTTTTGTTGACACCCATAAGTTTTACCAACTCGTCATGAACAATTTTTATCATTAATTGTCCGGGAGAAACAGCGTTGATAACATTTGCACCAATTGCCTGAATTTTCACTTCATCGGTAAATTCTTTCGCAATTTTATAGTTAACGTCAGCATCAATGAGTGCCCGTCTGACATCCTTTAAAGATTGTGCAACATTAATCTCTGTTATACGACCCTTTCCTTTAAGCGTTTTAAAAGCTCCTTCTAGCCGTTCTGTTAAGTTCTCAAACATGTTTTAATATGTATTATTCCTTGTTCATATGAGCCTGCAAATATAGGAAATATTGGTGTTAGTTTTTAGGATTGTGACTGGTTTCTCGTCTCTGGTTTCTTGTATCTCGTTTCTGGTTTCTCGTCACTGTAGTTATTTTGTCTTTCTGAGTATTATTTCTTTCTGAGTCTTTGCAGACTTGGATTTACATCTTTCCTAAATCAAACAACCTATTTTCTCATAGAAATCGTAAAACTACTAAATGGAATAATCAGCTGGCCTGGATATTGAATTTATTAAGATGAATTTATACTGTAACAAATAAACAAGTTCATACGTATAAGAACAAACAGGATTTTCCGTTAATCAGTAAAAGGACAAAACGATGAAAAAGCAAAGAAGAATTGAACTCGAAAGAATTATTCGCGAAAAAAGAGAACAAGCAATCTCATTCATGACATCTGGAAATATTTCAGCTTATATTAAAACCCTAATTGATATTGAATCACATTCAGAAGGTGTTGAAACAATGTTGGCTAGTTAAGATTTTTTTTATTGAAACTTAGCTAATGTGCAAGTCCGTTTATATTTAAATGTGCTGCCGTCTAAATTATTGATTTCGGCTACAATAATATAAACGCCTGATGGCGACAATTCTCCATGATCATTAATGCCATCCCAGCTATAAAAACCATCCAAACCAAATAAATCGTTATTGACCAGAGTTTTAATTAATCGTCCACCAATATCGTAAATGCGAATGCGGCCAAAATTATCTGCATTTTGAAATGCATAATTAATAAATAATACATCATTGTAACCATCTCCATCAGGTGAAAAAACTTTTGGTTCGAGCCAGAGTTCTTTTTCTCCAACACTTGTTTCGCTGAACTGAGAGTTTTGATAAGTAGGTGTTGCATATCCATAGGATGAAGCTGCTGAATGCCAATTCGAGGGATTGGCTGTTTTCTCTTCAAAACTAACTCGTTCCATACTCACGCCTTCATCATCATCCAATAAAGCAAAATGCATATCACTGGAATAATGAAACATATCAATGACCTGATTGTTTTGATCCAGTAAGGCTACAATTCCTTCATCATCTGAAAAGGATGGAAGTTTTGTTTGGAATAATCGATCAGGATATTTACACAAATACTGTGATTCAATATCTGATGTGTTTTCAGAGATGACTAAATATTCTTCTGGATAAAGAATTTTTGTTTTCGCACTGATTGAATTTACATTTTTGATTTGCATGCTGTCATCAAAGGAAGCAATCTTGATTGTTTTTAGGTCAATAATATTTTTTGAACGATTGTAAATTTCAACAAAATCATAACTATTTGGGTATGGATTGAAAAGAATCTCATTAATAACCAAATTGGCACTATCAGCATTAACAGGAATGGCTAATTGCGTGTCAACCACAGTCATGTAGTTATTGCAATCCATTAAATGTGCTATTTGAATATGATAAATACTGTTCTTCTCCAATGTTTTATTGCAAGTAAATTCATATGTATTGGTTGCTGGTTGTGATTTTGAAATGAAATTTATGTTTTCCTGAATATTTGTCAGTGATGTAATATGACAGGTCGTTAATGATATGTCGTCAATATCGCGAAGTTTTTTATTGGCAGTAATTTGAACTACACAATCTGAAATAGTAGAAAGCGTAACAATTTGTGGAGGATTGAATCCAAATGTTTGATCATAATTTGAATTTTCATCTCCAGGTGTCCCTCCATTTTTATCAATGCTTGCTGTCCAATTATACTTATCAAAAAGACAATTCTCTTTCGGATTAATCAATTCCAAAGACCAACCACCCTCTTTTTTGATATCATCTTTATACCAGTTGTCACTGTAGCTAATTGAATCAACCAAGGTTTCATACTTATCTCTTAAAGTAATTATGTCTGACGTATTGTTTAAGGATGGAAGAGAGATGCCAATAACTTCACCAAATGGACTAAAAAGTGAAGTGTCTTGATGATTGCACAGAATTACATATTTATCTGGCTCAAGTTTAAAATCAGGTAAAACTGTTTGCTTTGACTGATCAGAAATAATGAAATCTTCTAAATTTATTGTGCTATTAGTAATATTATCTAACTCAATAAATTCAGCCTCAGGTAATTTATTTGCTGGTGAGGGATCGGGCATAATCTCATTGATTACAATGTCTTTAAAGTTTAGGCCGTTGAAAATTCTAATTCCTCCTGATGAATTTAAGTTACCAATCTTGTCATATATTTTATAGGAAAACATTATTGGGATGTATGAGAGAAAAGTTTCAGGGCTAATATCAAGCAAAAGAGTTTTTGAGTTTAGAATCTGAACATGAGTAATTAGATAAGCGGTGTAAGTCGGAGATGTAAGAGCAATCAGCGAGAAATCAGATACATCTACGGAATCCGTCAAGAAATCTTCATCAAACTGAATTTGAAATGTCGATTTTGTTAGAAAATCTGTTTCAACGGCCTTTGGGCCAATCGTATCTATTTGCTCTCCACCTATATAGAAATCATCGAAATAAAAATCATTGGCATTGCTTGACGTGTATTTACAGTAAACACCAAAATAGTTTGAGGTTTTGATTGCTGTATCAATAGCAGATCCTTCCAAAACAAAATTCTTGTTTCCTAAAGTATCAACATACAATTCCCACATCCCATCTTTTTTATGCAGGACTTTAATCCGTATTTCAGGTTTTTTAGCGGCATGACCATTTATCCCAGCAATTAATAGGGTTTCTGTTAAGCCTTCTTGTTTGTATAAATCGATTCCATCCTGCGCTAAATTTTCACCAATATTTATAAAATAACCATTCAGGGCTTTTGTGAAATCCTGCTTATCTGAAGCCAGATACACTTTAAGTTGATTGTTTGCTGATGGATCGAAATTTAATTTGCACCAGAAATTCCATTCTGTATCGGTAATGCTATTATTTGCAGTGAGAAGAAATTTTGTAGCACTTCCGATGGTATCTAGCTGCAGCTGATTATCACCATTGATAATAAAACTGCCAGTGTTTCCTGTCCATGTTGGATTTGAACTGAAATCACCATCTTCAAAATCATCAATTAATTGAGTGTAACCGATCAGCGGGATAAATAATGTGAAAAGAATCAATACTTTTTGCATAGAAATATTTGTAATAGAGAAAGTTTATTCTTCAAAAATACATATTCTTGATTTGGCTTGTATGAAGTATCTGTAGGAAAACAAATTTGTCGTTAGGTTTGTGCTGCTTATTTTTGAATATAAATTAGCAGATATGAGATTAGCTGTAATAGGTGCAAAAGGAATAGTAGGGCAGAAAATGCTTCAAATTATCCATGAAAGAGGGATTCAATATGACCATCTTTTGGTTGCAGCATCAGACTCCTCAATTGGAGATGAGATTTTTGTAGAGGGAAAGAAGTACGAATTAATTAGTGTTCAAGATGTTTTGAACCAAAAACCTGATATTGCTTTGTTTTCAGCTGGTGGAGCAGCTTCTAAAGACTGGGCTGTGAAATTCGCAGATTCTGGATGTTATGTTATTGATAATTCATCTTGTTGGCGCATGCATGAAAATATTCCTTTGGTTGTACCTGAAATAAATGGCTATACAATTACAAGTAGTCATAAAATAATCGCTAATCCAAACTGTTCAACAATACAACTAGTGGCTGTTTTAAATCCACTACACATTGCTTTTCAATTGAAAAGAGTGGTTGTTTCAACCTATCAGTCTGTTTCCGGATCTGGCATCAATGGGATTAATCAATTGATGAGAGAACGAGAAGGCGATTTTGAATTTAAAATATACCCTCATCAAATCGATCTGAATGTATTGCCTCATGGAGGTGATTTTCTTGAAAATGGTTACACTTCTGAAGAAATGAAATTACTGGATGAATCCAGGAAAATACTTGGTATCCCAGAATTAAATTTAACCAGTACAGTTGTTCGTGTCCCTGTTATTGGTGGTCATTCTGAAAGTGTGACTATTGAATTTGAAAAGGAATTCAAATTGGAAGATGTAAGCAGATTGTTGTCTTCAACTGACGGAATTGTTGTTGAGGATGACGTTCAGCATAACATTTACCCAATGCCTGTTAATGCTTATGAAAAAGACGACATATTTGTGGGTAGAATCAGGCTAGATTTATGTCAGCCCAAAACCTTGAATTTGTGGATTGTTTCTGATAATGTGCGAAAAGGAGCAGCTACGAATGCTGTACAAATTTTAGAATACTTGTTAAACAATAAAATCGTTTCGTGATGAGTGTGATTCCTGAATATACTCGAGGTGAATTAGCATTGCGTAATGGACAGGATATGGATGAAATTTGGCTGGCTTTTAAATCGTTGATATATGATGCAAGCCAAAGCAGGTATTGGAAGAAAGGCTTTCATTATGAACACTGGGCAGGACAGGATTTGACCGATGAATTAAAAGATGCCCCGCATACTATACAAGTATTTGAGAGATTAACAATTGTTGGAAAATTATTAAAGTAAAAAAGCCCTAAACCAAATTGGAAAAGGGCTTTAATTTATATCAAAAGTATTATTCTTCTTTTTTATCTTCTTTCTTCGCTGCAGCTTTTTTAGCAGGAGCTTTTTTTGCTGCTGCTTTCTTTACAGAAGCTTTCTCCTCTTTTTCAGCTTTTGGCTCAGCTTTTTTTGCAGGAGCTTTCTTAGCAGGGGCTTTTTCTACTTCTGCTGCTTTTTCTGCTTTGGGCTCAACTTTTTCAGTGGTTTCCTTTTTAGGTGCTGCTTTTTTTACAGGAGCTTTCTTTTCCTTAACTACCTCAATAACCTCTTTTTCAATAACTTCCTCGACAACTTTCTCTTTCTTTTTGACAACGATTACCTCTTCTTTTGGCTTTCTTGCTAAACGATGTTTGCCAAAACTACCTTTGAAAATTTTACCTCTTTTTGTTTTAGGATCACCTTTACCCATAATGTTTTTAATTAGATATTGCTTGTTTGCTGTTTTAAAATGCGAGGCAAAAATAAGGATTATGTTTTAATGTACAATATGGAAATTAAATTCAGTTGAAAGTAAATAAAGAAGGCTGGTGATTTGGAGTTGTTGAACTGACTTAAGATAATAAGTTCTCCGTATTATACTTCCTGAGAAATCCATATTTTATTGCCTAAGCTAATTGCAAGGCATTTTAGTTTAAATCTAAAACGGATCGACATCAACAATAATCTTTATTCTACGATACTTGGGGATAAAGCTAAAAGAAGCCAATTCATCCATTATTTCATTTTTGATTTGAGGAATATTATTATTTCTATTGAGCTTAATAATAATTTCCTGAATGTATTCACTTCTTATTCTGGAAACCAATGGCGCCTCAGGCCCTAACATTTTGTTTCCGACTATTCGCTTTAATCGACTTCCTAATAACTGACTTCCTTCAAGTAAAAGATTGTTATCTCTGTTTTTAAGTGTTAATTTGATCAGTTTCTTAAATGGAGGATAATTAAATTCATCGCGCTCAGGTAAATATTCTTTGAAAAAACCAGAATAATTATGTTCTTTTAAAAAGTCAAAAATTTTATTCGCTGGATTCATACTTTGAATAACAACCCTGCCTCTGTCTTCTCTTCTTCCAGAACGTCCACTAACTTGCGACATAAGCTGATAGCTTCTTTCCACTGCTCTGAAATCAGGAAAGCTTAACATTTGATCTGCATTCAAAATACCAACCAGTTTAACTTTTTCGAAATCTAATCCTTTGGTAACCATTTGTGTGCCGATCAAAATTTGATATTCACCCTTTTCAAAACTTCTTATCATGGTATCAAAAGCCTTTTTGCTCCTGGTCGTATCCATGTCCATTCGCATGACTTGATAATCAGGAAAAATGATTTCAATATCATCTTCTACTTTTTCGGTACCAAAACCTTTCATCAACATTGATGAATTACCACATTGAATACAAGTATTTGGAACTTTCTGTTTGCTTCCACAGTAATGACAATTTACCCGATGACTGTATTTATGATAGGTCATGCTGATATCGCAATTCGTACAATAAGGAATCCAACCGCATGTTTGGCATTCTAAGTAGGGTGCATAACCTCTTCTATTGATAAATAATATTATCTGATCGCCTTGTTCTAAAGTCTTTACACATTCTTCGTATAAAAGACTGGTTAGCTGTCCTTTTAATCTTTTTCTTTTTTGATCTTCAGCTAAATTACTAATTAAAACTTCGGGTGGTGTTACTTCGCTATAGCGCTTATTCATTGTAACCAGTCCAAATTTCTTCTTAGCCGCATTGTAATAACTTTCAAAAGAAGGAGTGGCGCTACCTAAAATGGTTTTAGCTCCATGTAAATTGGCCAATACAATGGCTGTATCCCGTGCCTGATATCTTGGAGCAGGATGTTGTTGCTTATAGGTGTTTTCATGTTCTTCATCAACTACCACCAATCCTAAATTCTGGAAAGGTAAAAATAATGCTGAACGAACTCCTAATACTACTTTGTATTCTTTGTTTAGTGTTTTATGCCATATTTCATAACGCTCGTTGGCGGAGAATTTGGAATGATATATACCAACTTCAGAACCAAAATAAGCTCGTAGTTTTCTGATTAATTGAGCTGATAATGCTATTTCAGGAACTAAATATAGTACCTGTTTTCCTTGCTCAATTATTTCTTCAATTAGTTTTAGATAAACATGTGTTTTTCCTGAACTGGTTATTCCATGAAGTAAAACTACATCCTGACTTTTCTGATTCAGTTTAATCTCATCAAATGCTTGCTGCTGGAAATCTTTCAGTTCAAAATCTTCTTTTTCTTGAATGAATGTTTCAATCCGATCAATATTGATCTTTTTTTCAACAAAGATTCCTTTTTTTATTAATGCTGTAGCGATGGCTGTTGATACTTCGGCCTTATTAAGGACATCTCGTTTAATAACCAGCGGAAACGATTGTGAGATTTGTTGGTAAGCCAAAAGTAAATTCAATTGTTTTGGTGCGGCAGATAGTGTTGAAAACAATGCTTTTAAGGCTTCTTTTGTCGAAAAATCCTGATGTAATTCTAAAACAGTTTCCAGTTTAGGTTTGTATGCTGTAAGCACTTCTTCACGGAAGAAAATAACACCCTGATTGTAAAGTGATTTTAAATAAGGAAAAGCATTTTTAATCTGAAGTATTTGCTCCAATTCGACAACCGACAGTTCCTCTTGCTTTCGCAGACTTTCAACAATTATCTTTTCGTATTCGTGCAAATAATCAATGTTTCCATCAAAGTCATAATTAAGTATTACACGACTTTCACTTTCCATTTTCATGCTGGCGGGTAAGGCTGTGTTCATTACCTCGCCCAATGAACAACAGTAATACTGCGCAATCCATTTCCAAAGTTTAATTTGAGAATCGTTAACAACAGCATGTTCATCCAACACGTCCAAAAGGTCTTTGGCTTTATATGTATCGGGTTGTAGGTTGTGCATCTCAAGTACAATGCCGGTGTAAATTTTCTTTTTCCCAAATTGTACTAAAACTCGTTTGCCTATTTCAACTTGATCTTGAAATTCAAGAGGAATTCTATACGTAAATGATTTATGCAACGGAAATGGCAAAATAATTTCTGCAAATAAGTGGATGTTTTGGTTTTCTGATTTTGCCATGAAGCAAGGAATTATTTCACTTCATACAGTATGGCCGGATACTGTGAGTTTGCGGACAAATCTAAAATAGGAGTCAAACCTTGTGGTGCCATATCTGGATTTAATAAAAAGGCCAGATTCAAATATCGTGATGCTTCGTGCTTGCCAAAATATAGATATTTTATCCCTTTTTGCTTTAAATCCGCTACTAAAAATTGAGCTTCAGATGGAGCGAATTCCACAAATGTACGGTTGATATAATATCCGATTAGTGGCATGGCGGCCATAATTTTTTCTTCCTTTACTTCAGGGTGATCTTTAAAAGGGAAGTGTTCGTTCATCCAATCGCCTGCTTTTACAATTTGTGCTTCAGCCGAATCAATTTTTATTTTGTAAATCAAACCAAATTCTTGTCTTTTTTTAACCTCAATTTTATAGGTTTGATTGCCCTCTTCTTTTTGTGTAATGACTTTGTTCTTTTGATTTGAATAGGCAACCAACTCAAAGTGTGGTGGGAGATTGTTAGGATCTTGCAAAAAGTTAAGTCCTCGGCCCATTTCCCAAACTCCATAAGATACATAATCGACTCCACTTCGCAAAATCAAAGCTAATTGTTCATTGTAGTCAGACGCATTGGGCACCCATGGTTTTTCCAAACCTAAATAATAGGCAATATGCCCCTTTCTGGCCATAATTTTATCACCTCTTGTTTCAATAGGTTCTGCTTTGTCGAATTGCTCTTTTAGTTTTAGCAAGTTTTTATCACCTGAATTTATATTTTCACTGTTGTATGTGTAGGAGTTTGAAAAGGTCCAGATGATTAATATTCCTGAAAGTAGGATTATTAAAACATTCGACTTAACAATTTTGTCTTTAAGAAACTTGTTTTCAGCAAACAAAAAATTCACAGCAAAAACTGTATAGAATGGAATCAGAAATAGAGAAAATCGCTCGCTATAAAAAACCAGTAATAGCACAGCAAAAAATAGTAAACTGGCTAAATAATAAGACCATTGTTGTTTATTAGGTGGTTTTGAAAACAATAGGAGTAAACCCAATAGTGAGAAAATAGAAATATGCCATCCAATTAAACTACTTAAATCTTTTCCTAAATGATCAAAGCCATTATTGAAATACTGTTTAAAAAATTTAGCTGGTTCTTTAAATATAACTTGACTTAGCGAAGAGTACTTATCGCGATTGCCTTGATACCAGAATTCGTCCCAACCCATTTCACCTTTTGCCAAATATTCATAGGCAACATTCTGATAGTTTTGATTGAAAAAAGCTTTGCCTTTTTCTTTGTGGGTATAAACACCCCAAGGAGTGATAATAATAATAAAGGTTCCAATAAAAATAGCAGAAGCAATAATACGATTAAGCCATGTGGTTTTAAATAAATTGATAAAAAGTATTACTGCCAGTGTTGTTATTACGATAAACACACCATTGTAACGAGTAATGTAGGCCAATCCAGCAAATAGCCCAGCCAGCAATAAATTACTCCACTTATATTCTTTGTTGCGAAGCAGAAAGTACAATGCAGCTGAGGCTATCAGGAAAAAGAACATATCAGTTCCTGCTGAATAGGTATACAAGTTAAAGGTTGTGTTTACAGCCATTAGAATAGTTGCTATTAATGCAACCAGTGGTGTGAATAAGTTTCGCAGTATGTTGTAAATGAAATATATAACAATACTGGACGATAGAACTGCAATGAGTATTCCTGCGGAAAAATAATTCCCTGTGATTATTTGTACTAGTGCCAAAATCATTGGATATAATGGTCCTCGGTATTTATCAATTTCAATAGTTCCATCCAAAAAGCTTTGTGCCTGAGGCACGTATGACCAGAAAAAGTCAGTTTCTATTCCGTAATCCCCAATTTTATGGTAGGTGAAGCTGATAATAGCCATGAGGATAAAATAAATTCCTCCTAATACCCAACCCATGTGTTTGTAATCGACAAAGGCAAGAGTTTGCTTTTTTTGTGATTTCTTTTCAACTTTAATTTCAGGCTGTTTTGCTATCTGTTTCTTCTTCTTGGGCATATTGAGATAAATTTTATTAAACCGATATATTATGAAAGAAATTTATTGAAGTCCATGCATTAATTTTCGTAATCCTTTAATTCAATTAAAAATAGCTGCATTTTTTTCAGAAGAAAAATACGGAAATTAAACATTTTTAAAGGCAGCAGATAGTCAAAAAGCTAATTAGAGAACGATGATATTAATAAAATGTTATTTATCTTTGGAAGGTAATGAAACACAATGTGCAAGAAGATTCCAATACCAAATTATCCTGGTACGAAATCGTTTCTAAATATAATCATCCAAGTAGCTTGCGAGGCGCTTGGCAAATTGTTAATTCAGTTGGCCCATTCTTAATCGTATGGTATTTTATGTACCAAAGCTTATCGGTTTCGTATTGGTTAACCATTCTACTATCCTTTATAGCAGCTGGTTTTTCAGTTCGGATTTTCATTATCTTTCATGATTGCGGACACGGATCTTTTTATAAATCCAGACAATGGAATAAAATAGTAGGTTCTATATTGGGCTTATTCTTTTTTACTCCTTTTTGGAAATGGAAAATAAGCCATGATATTCATCATCAAACTGTCGGGAACTTAGATGAAAGAGGAGTAGGAGATGTTAAGACGTTTACGGTTAAGGAATATCTGAAGTTACCCAAATCGAAAAGACGATTTTATAAATTCTATCGTCATCCTTTGCTCATGTTTCCTATTGGTGGACTCTTCATTTTTCTCATCCAGAATAGATTTTCATCCAAAGATCGAACTGTTAAAGAACACCTGAATGTTCATCTGATCAATCTTGTTATGGCTGCTATTATAGTGGGCATAAGTCTAATGATTGGATTCAAAGCGTTTATTCTTATTGAGTTGCCCATTTTGTTAATTGCTTCAGCAGCAGGTGTTTCTCTTTTCTACATCCAACACCAATTCGATGATGTTCAGTGGGAACGTAAAGAAAGTTGGGATTATAAAACGATGGCATTAAAAGGAAGTTCATATTTTAAATTACCAAAAATACTGCAGTGGTTTACTGGAAATATAGGCATTCATCATATCCATCATTTAAGTCCTAAAATACCCAACTATTATTTGCAAAAATGCTTGAGCGAAAATGAGGAATTTCATATCAAACCCATTACCATAAAGAATAGTTTTAAAAGCCTTAGGCTTCGTTTATGGGATGAAGATAAAAATCAGATTGTAAGTTTCAAATCTCTGCAATCGAATGAGAATTAATTTGAAGATTAATTGTTGAGTTCAACTATTTAAGAGAAGTTAGCACTGTTTTTCGGTTTTCGTCACGCACATAATGTGCGCGCGAGTGAGGGATTAATTGTTGAGTTCATATGGGACTAGTTGAGTGCTGATGAGCAAGTCAAAGTAATTCTTTATAAATCAAGAACAATCTTTATATTTTCTTTGATTTGTTCTTCAATATTAGATGTTAATCTCCCAATTCTTTTTATTAGTCTTTTATTGTCTATAGCTCTTAATTGATCAATAAGGATGTCAGCTGCTTTATCAAGATTTGCGGTTCTTTTTTTCAGATGAACTCTCAGTATTTTACTTTCTTTTTGAATGTTTGTTGTTAGAGGGCATATTATTGATGAAGGATGCTTGCTATTTAATAAATTAGTTTGAACAATTACAACTGGTCGTGTTTTACCTGGCTCAGTTCCTATTCTAGGATTAAGGTCAGCAATCCAAATCTCAAATTGCTTAATATGCATCTTCGAGTAATTCAAATTCGCTTAAAACATTTATGCTTTCTTTACTTACAAGTTTCGATTCTTTTTCTAACTGTTTTTCTAACAATTTCCTTTTCTGAATCTGATTATAGAATGCTAATGCTTCATTTATGTATCGATTTCTAGGAACTTTAAATTTTTTCAGTAAACTTTCTGTTTCTTTAAAAATTGAGTCATCTAGTTTTAATGATAAATTTTGCATTGTTGTATATTTTGTTAGTATATGCTACAAATATATGCTATTGTTATTAAAATTCCAAATATTTGTCATGACTCCAAGGGGTTGAGATCTGCGCTGTGTCAATCCTTCTTCTCAATACTAGTGCGCGCATTTTGCGCGTGCAACACATTTAGCAATAACTTTTATTCAATAAGTTCAATTTCCAATTGTCCTTTTTCTCCACAGTAAGTTTTAGCTGATGAATATGCATAGTCTTCTGCAATTGACATTAGACTACTTTTAACTGGATTTTCATGTAGATAGTTCAACCTATCATCAAGCATTTTATTTGTATACAATTCAACAGGATGATTTCCATCCTGCCAAATTTTATATTTCTTGATTCGTTTCAGCTCTTCAGCCCTTTTACTGAAAACTTTTAAAGCTTTTTGATCTTTATCGGAATTAGAAGATTCGATTTCTTTGGCAATCTTAATAGATGTAAATCTTTTAAAATCTCTTAAAATGTCAGATAAGAAATACGTCCCTTTTCTACTAATGATTAAATGAATATGATTTGGCATGATGCACCACGCATGTATAACTAATCCTTTTTCTTGTTGACAAAATTTTAATGAGTTGAGAATGATATCGCACATTTTCTTTTTCAGAAACAATGGTACCCATTCAACAATTGTTGATGTGACGAAATATATTCCATCGGGATTATGAAATTTATATTTTTCAGACATGAAGTAAAAATAGTGAAAATATGTGATTGTGTAGGTTTTTTCAGTTTCAAAATGGATGTTAGTGGTTTTGGTCACGCACATAATGTGCGCGCGAGTAAGTGAACTCCTATTTATTAGGGAACGTTTTATTTAAACATTGCATCCAAATCAATTTGAACTGGAATTGTTTTTTCTAATTTTCCATAAACGAAACAAATCGAAAGGATATTATTCCCAATTAGTTCTATTCCACAATTCCATAATATTGAAGTTGATGTTCTTTCAAAATTATCAAGCGAATATGGTGATATGTTTTCAAGTGATAAATTTAAAAGTTGTGTTCCAAAACTATCATAGATCACAATAATCTCATCACCAAATCCTGAGTAATACCAATTATCTATTGTAACAAGATATTTCCCATTATTTGAAACATGAGCAGAAATAGGAGATATTTTATTCAATAATTGCTTTTCCCAAACTAAACTATCTCCTATCAAACTTCTTGTGTACATTTTTGCAATACACGGTTCAAATTCAAGAATATCTAAATCCATAGAATCTCTATAATTTTCTAAGCTTTCTTTAATAAGTTTACCAGGTATTATACACACATAATATGAGCTGTCTGAACTATAATAGACTTTCGTTTTTGGTTCTTCCCATGAATCAGCATAGGAAATATGCCAAAATGTGATTATCAAGTATATAAGTACAAATTGTTTCATTTTAATGTTCCCTAACTTGGTTTCTAACGAATGTTTATTTCACAATAACTACGATATATAATTATAATGCGAATGTTTAATGCTTTGATCAAAAACAGATATTTATTGTCAACCAAATCAGATAAAGAATTCTCAAATTTATGTAATAGTTTTATAAATATGTAACGCATAATGCTATTTATGAATTTGTTCTTTTTTCTCTAAACAGTTTTCTAGATCATTTGAATTCTATTAAGAAAGGGTAGATAAGCAAATGCTTTGTATTTTTGCTCGCAAAATCTGATGTAATGGAAAAAACAGCCCTGATAATAACGTCAATTTCTGCTCCTAATCCTGTGATGAAAAGTCTGGCTGAAGGTAGCTTGAAAAACAATGTTGACTTTATAGTAATTGGTGATACAAAGTCGCCTGACAAATTTGAACTGAATGGATGTGATTTTTATTCTTACGAGGAGCAATTAAAACTGAAATTCAAGTTTGCCAAAGAAGTTCCAACCCGTCATTATGGTCGTAAAAATATTGGTTATTTATTGGCTATTCAAAATGGTGCTGAATTGATGCTGGAAACAGATGATGACAACTTTCCACGAGCTTCTTTTTGGGCAGATCGAAACATTCAGCAAAAATCAGCTGTTTCGGAAGGTGATTATTGGTTGAATACCTACACCTATTTTACAGATAAATTCATTTGGCCACGTGGTTTTTCATTGGAGCATTTGCAACAGATTCAACCGGCTAAGGATTCTTTCCCCATAAAAGACATTATTTCACCCATACAGCAAGGTTTAGCTGATGAAAATCCGGATGTAGATGCCATGTTTCGTTTATCATATCCTTTGCCTGTAAGTTTTGAAAAGGATTTTAATTTAGCTTTAGGAAAGGGAAGTTGGTGTCCGTTTAATAGTCAGAACACTACTTGGTTTAAAGAGGCATTTCCATTGATGTATTTGCCATCCTACTGTAGTTTTCGTATGACCGACATTTGGCGAAGTTTTATTGCTCAACGCATTTTGTGGGAAAACAATTGGCATTTACTTTTTCATAACTCTACCGTGTGGCAAGATCGAAACGAGCATAATTTAATGAAGGATTTTGAAGATGAAATTCCAGGTTATTTAAACAACGATAGGATTGTTAAAACATTGGAAGATTTAGATATCAAATCGGGAGAACAATATTTAAGCGATAATGTTATAAAATGCTACCAAGCTTTGGTAGATATGGAGTTAGTTGGAAAAGACGAAATAAAACTCATTCATAGCTGGTATGAAGATTTGGCTTCTATTAATTAATTTTCAATATTCTGGCTCAAGATAGGACGAGCAACAATAATTTATCTTGGAATTCGCCAACTCAATCCTGCGGATAAATAGTAGTCTGTTGCCATGTCATTTAATCCAATTCCTGCAGAAGCATCTATTTGTAAATTGTCATATAGTAGGAAAGTTAATCCTCCATCAGCTAATTGTTGGACACCTTCCTTATTCCAAATATCTCCAAATGCTTCAATATAGCATCCAAACTTTTCTGTAAGTCCTAATCCTAATGCTACGGTATAAACTCCCACGGGCATATTATGATTTCCATCCCATTCAATCGCTACATTATAACCTAACGAAAGCTTTTCTGAGAATGTATGCGAAAATGCTAACCTTAGGTCTGGTGCTATTCTATCTGTTTTAAAATCTTCGCTTGCAATTTTGGGAATTCCTAAACCTCCTAGTAAAGCAATACCGGGAAATACTCCATCCTCATTCGTAAATTCAAGCTTAAAACCAACATAAATAGGATTAAAACCTTTCAATTTTGCAGCTCCTGTTTTGGGCGTGTATATAGAATAATCAACGCCAAGTCTTAATTCAAAATCCTTAATAATTCCATACCTCAAAAGTGTAGAGTTTGCGGTAATTGTTTTTTCTCCAAGCTGAATTTTTGTTTCAAAGACATATCCTGATTCTATTTGCAAACTATGTAAAGGCACAACCTGAGCCGATTCAGTTTGATCTGGTCGATCTGTAATTAGTTCCTGAGCGTATGTATAAACTGTAGATGCTACCAATGCAATTATCAATACTAATTTGTTCATCTTATTCTTTTATTAAGTCATTAATTACTACTGATGCACAATAGTTCCCAAAAATAGCAGGCATATAAGAAATTGTACCCACATTGGTTTTTTTATTTTGTTCATTTTCGACATAAATCAATGCTTCTTTAATGACTTTTTCTGAGGAATAAACGGCCTTAAAACCGCTGGTAATATTTAGTTTCCTTAGTCTTTTCCGAACATGAATGGCCAAATTACAAGTGTGTGTGTCAGCAATATCAGCAATATGTATTTTTGTCGGATCGAGTTTAGCACCTGCCCCCATAGCACTTACAAGCCTTTGCTTATTATTCATGGCATGAAAAAGAAGAAAAACTTTGGGCGAAAGTGTGTCTATTGCATCCACAATATAATCGTATGGTTTTGAAACAAGATCTGTTAAGTTTTCATCCTTCAGGTAAGTGTTTACAATATTCAATTTTAAATCAGGATTTATATCTTTTAATCGGTTAGCGATAACTTCCGTTTTATCCATCCCAATTGTTGAATGCAATGCCGGAAGTTGGCGGTTTATATTACTTAAACTCACTTGATCGCTATCAGCAATTGTAAGTTCACCAATTCCTGCCCGTACCAATTGTTCGGTAGCAGTTGCACCAACCCCACCCAAGCCAATAACTAACACATGCGCCTGATTTAAGCGATTTAGTTTTTCTTCACCCAATAATAATTTGGTTCGCGATTGCCAGTGGTTTTCAAATTGTGAGCTCATCAAACAGTCTTTTATAATTCGCAAAGATCTGTTCTTTTATTTTTTCGACATAGCAATCTTTAAAATCGGCAGCTAATTGATAAAGTTCAATAACTGTAAATGATTTGTCATCTGTTTCGAAAAACAATTTATCCAAAGGGAATTTTTGAAATTCTTTAAATGTTTTACTGTTTTTATTCATTAATAAATGACCGATAGATATATAGCAGCCGGCATCAAAAATTTTAGTAGCTTTTTCAAAATCACCACTAAAACCATGAAAAATCCAAGGGATATTGGCTTTACTTTCTTGTCGAATTCTTAATAATTCATTAGTGGATTTAACATTATGTATGATAAGTGGTTTCTTCAGTTTTTCAGAGATTGTTATATGTGCTTTTAATACTTCGATTTGCTCAGCTAAAGGAGTTTCAATTTTTTTGTCAAGGCCACTTTCTCCGATTGCCAATACTTTGGGGTATTTTGCAAATTGGGTTAATCGTCTGAATTGACTTTCAAGATTTCCATATTTGATGTGCCAGGGATGAAGCCCCAATGAGTATGTATCTTGTTTGGCAAGTAAATCATTATCCATTTCTTCCGCAAATACATTACGAAGAATGAAAACAAAGTTCCTGCAACTTTTTCGATGAGTATGAATATCGATGAACTGATCTTCAAATGGTCTTAGCATGTTGCGAATTTATAGATTATTTAAGAATATACATATAGCACTATATTAATCATTGAATGTTGCACAACAAATCAAGATGTAAAAGCATGGACAAAAAATGATTGCTTTTGGTACTTTTGCATTGCTTAAAATTAATAGCATGAACTATTACGATAATGATTTTGCAATCACGGTTCCTATGGCTAACGAGGAAGAGGGCTTTGACGAGTTCGTGACTCTTGTCAAAAAAGTGTTTGATAAATTGGGTCAGGGAACAGCCTATTTTGTAATTGATAATGTTTCAAAGGATAAAACTTTGGTAATGAGCCAGGAATTAGAAGCCAAAGACAAACGATTTAAAACCGTTTGGGCTCCTGAGAATAGAAATGTAGTGGATGCCTACATGCGTGGTTTGCGTGAAGCTTACAATCATAATCATGATATTATTATTGAAATGGATGCAGGATTATCACACGATCCAAGGGCTATCAATATGTTTATACGCGTTTTAAACGAAGGCAATGAATGTGCATTTGGCAGCCGTTTCAACAATGGTGGCTCTATGGCCGATTCACCACTTTTCAGGCGTTTACTTTCAAAAAATGGAACCCGGATGACAAACCTGTTATTAGGCACTCGCATGTATGACATGACTTCTGGCTTTCAAGCATTTCATCGTGAAATTGTTAAGCAAATCATTGATTATCCTTTTAAGTCAAAAGCACATTTTTACCAAACAGAAATGCGTTATTTATTACGCAAAAAACGCTATCAGGAAGTTCCTATTCATTACCGCGCACCTTCAAAAAGTGTTTCTAAGGGAGCAATTAAAAATGCTGTTTTAGTGTTACTCTATTATTTCAGGAAGCGATTAGGATTTAGCGCAAAATATTTATAAGCAAAAGCAAATTAATACAGAATGAAAAAAGTTGTTGTAACAGGGGCATCGGGGCATATTGGATTTCATGTTGCTAAAGAATTATTGAGCAGGGGATATGATACAACAATTCTGATCAGGAGAGAAAACTTAAATGTATTTAAACTCAAAAAATTAGGCGCAAAAACACATAATTGCGATTTACTTAATCCTGAATCATATGCCAATCAACTTACTCATATTGATGCAGTTTTTCATTTAGCAGCAGAAAACACGACCAGTCGATCAAATGAAGACCGGATCATTCAGAACACAGCTGGAATTACAGAGGTCTTTTTCAATTCCTGCTTGGAGCAGAAGGTTCCTATTCTAATTTATACAAGTTCTGTGGTCGTTTTAGGTAGAAGTGAAAATAAGGATGTTCTTATCACCGAGAATGATCGTACAAAATTCATTGAAAGTCCGTATGTAAACGGAAAACTGATAGCAGAAGATTTTGTTGAATCATTGATTCAGGAGAAAAATGCTGACATCAGGAGAGTTTATCCATCTTGGGTAATCGGTCCAAATGATCCTAAGATGACTCCCCCTCATAAAATCATTACTGATTATGTTTCAAAGGGTCAACCATTCTATTTTTCCGGAGGTATATCGTTGGCATCAGTTACAGAAATTGCCAAAGCTCAGGTTAATCTTTTTGAACGAGGTGAGAAACAAGGGAAATATATTCTGGGTGGTTCAAACGTTACTTTCAAAGAGTTTTATGATACATTATCAGATTATAGTCTTTTTTCAAAACCTGTTATTAAAATACCAAAATGGTTAATTGTTTTGGGTGCTCGAATGACTGCTCCTATTTTTAAACTATTTGGCATGCAACCCATACTTGAAGCATCTTATGCAAAGAGTGTTTTTGGGAACTTTTCATGGTATGATAGTTCTAAAGCAGTACAAGATTTGGATTATAAAATAATTCCTACAAAAGAATTGATTTCGGATGCTGTACATGAAGCAAACAAACGAATTACAGGCACAACTAAGCTGGGAATGAAGCTTAAGGAGAATGCAAATGTGTCAAAAGAAGAGGGAAAACTGTTAATAACAGGTGCTCCAGGTTGGTTGGCCAATCGTATGATCGACATCATGATCAATGGAGATATTGATGGTGAGTTTCAGTCCAACCGTGCCGTTAGGCTATTAGTTCAAAAATCACACAGTGATTTGTTGGATTTACCATCGAACTATGAGATAGTGTATGGTGATATTACTAATAAAAAAGATATTTCGGATGCATTGGATGGCGTGACAAGCGTATTTCATATAGCTGGTGCTATTTATCCATCCAAGATCAAAGTGCTATATCAGGTTAATGAAAAAGGAACCCAAAATTTGGTGGATGCTTGCATAGAAAAAAACATTCGAAGAATTATTTACATGTCTACTGATTCAGTTTGTGGTCATGGCACGAAAAAGAAAAGGATATTTGATGAATACAATATAGCATCGCCCTACAAGAATTATGGAAAAAGTAAATATCTGGGCGAAAAGTATTTATTGGATCAAACAAAGAAAGGATTTGTTGATGGAACATCCATGCGAGGGTTCTGGTTTTTCGGGCCATTTGCACCCCCGCGACAATTGAATTTTCTGGGGATGTTTAGCTGGCCAAAACAATTGGTATTTGGAAATGGAAGGAATTTTCGTTCTACATCCCATGTAGATGATATTGTTCAAGCTTTTTTCAAAGCTGAAAAAAAAGAAAACACCTATGGCAAGTGGTATTGGATTGCTGGGAATGAACACACGATGAGTGTTGACGATATTTATCAAACCATAGCCAAAAGTTTAGGAACAGATTATAAGCCAATTCATCTCCCGAATTGGATGTGCAGCATGTTTAGCCTTGCTGATAGTATGTTGGGATTATTTGGATTCTTGCATCCAACTATTCACGCTGCTGGCAAGTTTCATTACGATATTGCTGGTAAAATTGATGCTGCAAAACGAGATTTTAACTATGAACCGAAATTCAGTTTTGAGGAAACAGCAAAAGGATTAAAAGAGTTGATTTAGACAAAAGACTAAATTATCATGTAAGAAATGGCAACTATTATTGATAAGGAACCCAAGTGGTATGCAGCATATACAAAATCAAGAGGCGAAAAGAAAGTTAGTGAGAAGCTTACTGAAAAAGGGGTAGAGCATTATCTGGCGATTCACAAAATTCTGAAACAATGGAGTGATCGCAAAAAATGGGTTGAAGAAGCTGTATTCAAGTCCTATATATTTATTAAAATTGGAATGGATGATTACTATGATGTTCTAAATACAGAAGGAATTGTCTCTTTTGTCAGGCTTGGAAGATTTCCCGAACCAATTCCTGAACGACAGATTTTAGCCGTAAAAAAAATGTTAGAATCTGATATTGAAATTGAAGTGAATACGCAGGAATACAAACTTGGAGATGCAGTTCAAATTATTCGAGGACCACTTGAGGGATTAATTGGGAATTTAGCTGAAGCACAGGGGCATCATAAGTTTATAATACATGTAGAGGTTATTGGACAAAACTTAGCGATGACAATTCCCAAATCTCATCTTAAGAAGATCAGTGGTGCGGAGGAAATGCACCAGAAGAGCAAAATGCAGAAGCGGTTTTTGTAGGTATTTGGAACTCATCCCTAGCCCTTCTCTACTGCGTAAAGAAGGGAACAGATTGTACTCCTATATATTTGTGAATAAAATTATAGTTTTGAAGTAGGATTAATTCCCCTTCTTTGATTTTTCAGAGAAGGGGTTAGGGGATGAGTTAAATTCAAGCCATGAATAAATGGGACGCTATAAAAAACACAGCTCGAGATTTGAGGAAAAATCAAACTCCAGCTGAAAAAATACTATGGAACATTCTAAGAAATAGAAAACTCGGAGGAAAGAAGTTTCTCAGACAGCATCCAATTGTGATAAAAGACTCAACCCAACCAGAGTTTTATATTGTTGATTTTTATTGTGCAGAGTATAAATTGATTATTGAATTAGATGGTAAGATTCACGATTTCCAAATGGAATATGATCAAGATAGAGAAGCAGTTTTAAAGAATTTGGGATATAGAATCATTCGCTTTAAAAATAAAGAACTTGGTGATATCAATTTAGTATTGGATAGGGTGAAAATTAGTTTTGAAGTATAGGTGTTAGGAACTCATCCCTAGCCCTTCTCTACTGCGTAAAGAAGGGAACACATTGTACTCCTATATATTTGTGAATAAATTTATATTTTGAAGTAGGATCAATTCCCCTTCTTTGATTTTTTAGAGAAGGGGTTAGGGGATGAGTCAAAAAAAGGCCATCCCGAATTATTCGGAACAGCCTTTATAAACTCTAACCTTAAATCAAAACTAATCACTTAATCCAAAGCCATAATATGCTTTTGAACCATCAGGTTCAATTCCTTCAATAAGTACGCCATCTTTGGCACTTCCAAGAAATTCATATACATCTTCAATTTTAATGACTCTTTTTCGATCAATTTTCGTGATCACAAAGTTTTTAGGAATGCCTGCAGATTTCATTTTTCCACTGGAAACATTACTCACCCGAACTCCATTCTCAAGACCCATTCTGGCTTTTTCTTTTGCAGTTAACTCAGCAAATTCAGCACCTAGTTCACGTCTTAATTCATCTGTTTTATCAATAACAATTTCTTCATTGCCTTTGAAATCTTTAAGAGTTACACTAAATACTTTTTCATTTCCGTTTCTGATTAAAGTGACGTCAATTTTATCTCCAGGTCTGTTAATGAAAACTTCTTCTTGCAAAGCTTGCACTGAGTTTACTTTCCTGTCATTGATTTTTATTATTATATCGCCCTTTTTTATTCCAGCTTCTTTTGCAGCACCTTCTGCAACAACATCCTGAATATATACACCTATAGGTTTATCCAATTTGTTATCCTTGGCAATTTCAGTAGTTACTTCAGAAATATTTACACCAAGTAAACCGCGTTGTACTTTTCCATATTTCTTAATATCATTAATAACCTTAATAACAATATTTGAAGGCACAGCAAATGAATAACCTTCATATTGCCCACTTCTGGAAGCAATAGCTGTATTAATGCCAACAAGTTTTCCTTCCACATTTACTAAGGCTCCTCCACTATTCCCGGGATTTACTGCGGCATCAGTCTGAATAAATGATTCTATTGCAGAACCACCACCTAATATTCCAATGCTTCTGGCTTTGGCACTAACAATACCAGCGGTTACAGTCGAGTTTAAATTAAAAGGATTTCCAAGTGCTAGCACCCATTCACCAACTTTCAATTCATCCGAATTTCCATAGTCTAAAATTGGTAAGTCCTTGGCATCTATTTTTATTAAAGCTAAATCGGTTTGTGGATCTTTACCAATTACTTCAGCCATGTAAGTTCTTTTATCGTATAAGCTTACTTCAATTTTATCTGCATCAGCTACAACATGATTGTTTGTCACAATATAGCCATCAGATGATATGATAACACCTGAGCCACTTCCTGATTGTGGATATTTAAACATTTTTGGATCAAGGAACTCAAAAAATGGATTGCCTTTATGTGGATTTTCAACTGAACTAGCATCAATCGTTGTTTTGATATGAACAACAGTTGGTGTAATGTGTTCGGCTATAACTGAAAAATCGAATGTGGGTATTGTAATTTGGTCGACTGTAAAATTAGTAAGATTGCCTGGTTTGTTGCCATCGGTATTCTTGTCATTATTATCAATTGACATGACAATTCCAACGCCAATTATTCCACCTAAAATCCCTGCAATTAAGAGTAGTATTAGTTGTTTCCCTATTTTATTCATGTTTTTTTATTTTAAATCAAGAATCAAATTGGCAAATGATATGCCAGCAGAATAATTTTGACATTTTTTAACAAATTGTCTGATTGTAAAATTAAACAAATATTTTATGTTTAATGGTTACTTTTGGTCTGACATATATACTAAAGGATGTTAATACGAATTTTCCTGAAAAGGTAAAACTCATTTCTCTTATGCTTGTAGTGAAAAATTTCTTATCAATAAACAGAAATCTTATGAAAAAACAGACTTTTCTAGCACTTGCTCTATTTATCTCTTTATCATTTTTTGTAAAAGCACAAACTGGCTATCTTGGAGGTGATATTACCTGGACGTGTATAGGTTCCGATAGTTTTATAATTAAAATGGTCTTGTATAAAGATTGCAATCAAGCTGCAATGCCAGATTCTATTCAAATGCCTATTAAGTGTAAATCAACAGGCACTTTAATTCAAAACCTTACAATAATGAAACCACCTCCGGTTGATATTACACCAACTTGTGGAGCAACTTCAACACGTTGTCAGGATCCCAACAGTACTTTTCCATATGGTATCGAACAATACACTTATTCAAAGTTGATTGTAATACCAAGTTCAGTTAGTTGTTGCGAAATTAGTATGTCGTATACAGCTTGTTGCAGAAGTAAAGCATTCACAAATATTCAGGGAAATAGTCCTTTTCATTTGGAAGCATGGTTAAACCGATGTATTTCTCCATGTGATAATTCCCCGAGTTTTACGAATCCTCCCATTGCTATTATTTGTAAAGATCAGGATTTTGTTTTTTGCCATGGAGTTGTAGATATTGATGTTGGAGGAAGTGGAGGCTTACTCGATTCCCTATCATATGAGTGGGTGGCTCCAAAAATATCATCTACTGCTATTGTTACCTATAATAGTCCATTTACATTTGATAAATCCATGTATTTTTGGGGATATCCAAATGAGAAATTACCATTTCCTAGAGGATTTCATTTGGATCAAATTTGTGGTGGAATTCAATTCAGACCGGATTCTTTTGGCTTTTCATCTATGGCAGAGAAAGTGACTGAGTTCCGTAATGGGCAAAAAATTATTGGTGAGACCACCCGCGAAATTGCCATTATTGTAATTCAATGTCCAAAAAACAATGCACCTGTTTTAGCTGGGCCCTATTATAAAGAAACATGTGCTACTTCTACAGTACACTTCAGTATTCACACAAATGATTACGATTCAAAAGATACTTTATTGATAAGCTGGAATGGAAGTATTTCAGGAGCTTTATGGAATGATAATAATAAAGTAGTAAAACATCCAACAGGAACGCTCTCTTGGACACCTGCTAAAGAAGATGCCAGTGACATTCCTTATGTTTTTACGGTTACAGTAAAAGATGATGCATGTCCGGTAAATGGGAGTGCAACAAGAGCCTATCAAATTTTAGTAAAACCTCTGCCAGAAGCAGAACATACCAAAATTGACAGTGGAGGAGGTCTTTATTATTTTCATGCAAAAACGATTGTTGGAAAGAATCCTTCTTACACATGGGTTGGGAATTTCAATCCGGGATTTGTTTTTGCCGGACCTTCCATGCATTATAAATTTGATAAACCAGGGAAATATCCATATACGCTGCAGGTTGAAACTCAGCAATGTCAGCGCATTTATTTTGATACTTTAGTTTATGATACCAATGTGTCGATATCTCCAGTAAAAGCAAAAAAATTAGTGGTTTATCCAAATCCAGCAGGTGAACAAATCCTGTTAAAGTTTGAAAATCCTGAAGTTATTCGAGCAATTAGTGTTTTCAATTCTTTAGGCGAAACTGTATTGCAAAAATCAAAAACTAATTTACCCTATTTATTGGACATAAGCTCATTAAATACAGGAGTATACATCCTTCAACTTGATACGCAAACTGAAAAATATTGGAAGCGTATTTTAATAAAATAGCCCTATGAAAAAATTACTTTTAATCTTATCCATTATTTTAGCAAGCTTCTCTTTAAAAGCCATTCATATTACCGGAGGCGAAATTGAATGGAGCTGTGTTGGTCAGGACAGTTTTCTGATTACTACAACTCTATATCGAGAATGTGCCACATTGTTCCCAAGTAATCTAACGGTTACTATCAAGTGTGAGACCGGTGCATTATTGGCTTCAGAAACTATTACACAACCCGCAGAAACTGATATTACACCTACTTGTGCTTCTTCATGCAATAAATGCACACACCCTCAATTTTGTACTTTTCCATATGGTATTTCAAAATTTGAGTATGTAAAATTATTTGTATTATCTAATGCTGGAAGTTGTTGCAACTTATTGATTAGTGCCAGTATGTGTTGCAGAAGTGATAATATTACAACTGGAGCATCGAGCAATGACATTTTATATCTTAATGCTAAACTTGATAGATGTTTATTTCCAATAAATGCCTCCATGGAATTTGCCGATGATCCCACTACTTTAATCTGCTTAAATCAAAATAGTTTACTCAATTATCAAATAAGTGCGCAAAGTGATATTGTAGCAAATTCAACAACAGATTCTGTTTCCTATGAACTGACAGATAATTGCACTTATTCTGGCTCATATTCTTATGACAAGCCTATTTCATTTTGGGGCTTCCCTCAAAAAAATAATTATTTGCCGAAAGGTATTCATATGGATAACAGAAATGGATTTTTATTATTTAATCCGCAAAAAGTTGAACAAACTGTTGTTGCCGTAAAAGTTAAAAGATTTAAAAAAGTAAACAATACATGGATTAAAATTGCCGAAACCATTAGAGATCATCAACTAATTGTTATGTCTTGTACGGGAAATAACTTACCTATTATTACTGGCGATTATTATGAAGAAATTTGTGTAGGCGATACAATACAATTAAGCTATATGGTCTATGATAAGGATATAAATGATTCACTTACATTGATGTTGGATTCATTTGCATCAGGTGTTCAATGGTCAATAACAAAATATTCCCAAGATAGTTTGTTGGCAGTTTTAAACTGGGTGCCATCAGAGCAACAAGTAAGTTCTATTCCCTATACTTTCGTTGTCAATGCACACGATCAACATTGTCCTATAAATGGACATGATTACAAAAAAGTGCAGATAAGGGTAAGATCTTCAAATTTGAAACCCGGATTTACTATTCTTGATCAAAATTGCGGCAAATACATACTTGAGTATAATTATAAAAAAGTTCCTGCAGCTATTGTTAATTGGCTTATAAATGGAGACACAATCTCACAAAATTTCAAATGTTCTTTGGATTTTAATCAAAGTGGATTGTATCCCTTGGATATTATAGTCGAAGATCAATTTGGGTGTGTGCAGAAGTCTGTTGATACTTTTAATGTCCAAAATGTCCTTAAAGTTGAATTGCCAATAGATACTATTATTTGCATGGGAGATAGTATTCAAATTCAAAGCAAAGTTATAGGAACAAGCTCACCACTATCCTATTTGTGGATAGGAGGGGATACGAACTCTTATCTAAATACGATACCCTTATTTAAAGATACTTACTTTCATTTATCAACTTCAAATACCGATGGCTGTAGTGATGAGGATTCTATATTAATTAAAGTCGATGACTTTGGTATTTCACTTTCTCAGGATACAATTACCTGCCCTGGTAATCCAGTAGAACTGAGAGCTACATCGCAATTTGATGAAGGCCAAATAGTATCATCTTTCAGTTGGCTGGATTTGTCTTGCACATGCCCACAAGGACACACCGATAGTATTATCGTTTATATGCAAGGTACTTTTAGTTGTGAAGCGATTAATGAAAATGGCTGTATGGACAAAGATACAATTGTAGTTATTTATGATAAAGAACCTGAGCTTAGCTTTTTGCCGATTCCAGATATTTGCCTGAATGATGAAAATCTGGCTCTCGATAGTTTTGTATCTCCAAAAGGAGGAATCTGGTATGGTCAGGATACTATTATTGTTAAAAACAATATGTTGCAGGTAAATAAAGCACAAGCTAAACATTATTTGCTTTTTTATTCCTACACAGATACAACCACACAATGTTTCACTTTCGACAAAACAACTGTTGAGATAAAAGATTATCCTAATATCAATATGATTCAAGCCTTTAGTTTTTGTAATGTAGACAAATACTATGATTTGGAGCCTTATATTTCGCCTGTTGGAGGAATTTGGAGTGGTAGCACAGCAATTGGTTTTGATCATTTTTTCAATCCATCCAAAGCAAATTCAACGAAACCATTAGTTTATAAAGTTACTGATTCCAATGGTTGTGTAAATAGCAAGGAAATCTATTTTAATTTGAATCCACTACCGATTGTAGATTTTGTTGCTGATAAAGATACAGGAACTCTGCCTTTGCAGGTTCAGTTTTCCAATCAAAGTAGCATAAGCTCTGGTATAATTACTGATTATTTATGGTATTTTGGTGATGGAGATAGTTCGTTTTTCGAGCATCCAACTCATACTTATCTAAATCAGGGATTGCTGGATGTAAAACTAATTGCTATCAGTGATTCAAGCTGTATTGGTGAATTGACAAAAGAGCAATTGATAGAGGTATTTAGTTCATTAGGTAAACATCCTGATCAAATTGTGCAAATCTATCCAAATCCTGTCTCACAAAGTTTATTTATTGATTTGGGAAAAACTACTATCAGTCAATCAATTTCCTTATTTAATACCCTAGGCGAAAAAGTGTTCTCTCAAAACGAAAAAACACTTCCTTGTACAATTAATGTTAGTACTTTTAAACCAGGCGTTTATCTTCTTCAGATAGAATTAAATGAGAATCAGTTTCAAAAGCGAATACTAATTGAATGATTATGAGAAAGTTGTTTTTTGTTTTATTAATTGTATCCTTAAGTTTTTTTGCAAAAGCCACCCATCAATATGGTTCTGATATTACTTGGACTTGTGTGGGTCAGGATAGTTTTTTGGTTAAGTATACTTATTATCGAGATTGTAATGGGATTCAAGGTTCAACAAATACACTTAATATTAGAGATCATAGTACTAACACGTTGATCAGGTCTGAATCATTAGCATTTTCTTCTACAGTTGATATTACTCCCATTTGTTCAAGCATTGATTCAAGGTGTAATGGTAATTCAACTTTTCCATATGGAATAGAAAAAAAGATTGCCCTCAAAGTAGTTTATCTTGGAAATGTTGGTAGTATTTGTGAAATCAGGTTTGAGAACTATGGGGATTCAAGAGTTGGCACATCAAATTTATCCAGTGGAGGAGTAGGCGTTTTTGTTTATTCAGTATTAAATCGATGTTTAAGTCCTTGCGATAATAGCCCACAATTAATGAATGATCCTATCTTATTAGGTTGTATTGGTACTGATTTTCATTACAATATTGGAGCAAATGATCAGGATAGAGATTCCATCGGCAATTTGTCGGATTCAATTTCGTATGAGCTTAACCAACCACGTAATAGTTATGGTACTACTATAAGTTATTCGGGCAGTTATAGTTATGATAAACCATTGTATTTCTGGGGATTCCCAAATGCAAATGCCACATTACCACATGGTACTGGCTTTCGTCTTAACAAGCAAACTGGAGATATCGAATTTCGACCAATGAAAATTGAAAGCACATTCTTAATGTTAAAAGTAATTGAATGGCGAAAAATTAGTGGAGTGTATGTGAAAATAGGGGAAGTTAATCGAGACATAGCTTTTCAGGTTATTTCATGTCCTCAAAATAATAAGCCTCGATTTTCTAACTTAAACACATTACGAATTTGTGCAGGTAATAATCTAGTACTACCAGTTTTATATACTGATACTGACTTCCATGATACTGTTCAATATAAATTAATTCAAAAACCAGCAGGGAGCACATGGTCAGATAACAATTTAACAACTAGGAAAGCAAGTGGTACTTTATATTGGCAAACAGATAGCTCAGATATTTCTGTAAACCCTTATACGCTTACGTTACAGATATATGACAATAAGTGTCCAGCTTATGGGCAATCCTCAAAATCTTATTTGATATATGTTGAACCTTCACCAAAGGCCGAAATAGAGATCTTACATGTTGGAATAAATAAATATGAATTAAAAGCAATCAATACAAAAAGTGTCATATCCTACAAATTGTATGTTAATAACAAGCATGTAAAGTCGAATGCTGATTATTTTTTAATTATAAATAGTATTGGCTCATATCCAATCAGATTGGAAGTGGAAGGAAGTGGATGTACAAAAGCTTATTTTGATACGTTAGAAATTCTGAAAAAAATTAAAGTTGAATTACCGAATGACACAGTAATTTGTAAGAATGGGAGCATTTCAATTACTCCTATAGTTTCGGACTCACTTAGCCATGTCAGTTATATATGGAGTACTGGAGATTCAACATCTTTTTTGCAACTAAATTCTTTGGTAAAGGATACACTTGTAATTTTAGAAGTAAGAGATTCAATGTTTTCCGATACAGATAGCATGTGGATTAAAGTCGATGACTTCAATATTTCTCTATCTCAGGATACAATTACCTGCCCTGGTAATCCAGTAGAACTGAGTGCTACACCCCAATTTGATGAAGGTCATATAATTTCATCTTTTAATTGGCTGGATTTGTCTTGCACTTGCCCCAAAGGACATACAGAAAGTATTATTGTTTACATGCCCGGTACTTTTAGTTGTGAAGCGATTAATGAAAATGGCTGTAAGGATAAAGACACTATAATAGTTTTTTACGACAAAGAACCCAAGATTAACTTTTTACCTATTCCAGATATTTGCCTGAATGATGAAAATCTGGCTCTTGATAGTTTTGTATCTCCAAAAGGAGGAATCTGGTATGGTCAGGATACCATACTTGTTAAGAATAATGTGTTAAGAGTTAATAAAGCCGATGCAAAATCTTACTTGTTATTCTATTCCTATACAGATACAGCAACCCATTGTTTCACTTTCGACAAAACAACTGTTGCGATAAAAGATTATCCTAAAATCAATATTATTCAAGCATTTAGTTTTTGCGATGAAGATGAATACCTTGACTTGGAACCTTATGTTTCGCCTGATGGAGGAATTTGGAGTGGTAGCACAGGAATTGGTTTTGATCATTTTTTCAATCCATCTAAATCAAATTCAACGAACCCATTAGTATATAAAGTTAGTGATTCCAATGGTTGTGCAAATAGCAAGGAAATCTATTTTAATTTGAATCCTCTACCGATTGTAGACTTTGTAGCTGATAAAGATACAGGAACTCTGCCTTTGCAGGTTCAGTTTATAAATCAAAGTAGTATAAGCTCTGGTATAATTACTAATTATTTATGGTATTTTGGTGATGGAGATAGTTCGTTTTTCGAGCATCCATCTCATACTTATCTTAATCAAGGATTGCTGGATGTAAAACTAATAGCTATCAGTGATTCAACCTGTATTGGTGAATTGACAAAAGAGCAATTGATAGAAGTTTTCAGCTCGCTACATGAAAATCACGAACAATTCGTTACAATTTATCCCAATCCAGTATCAGATAAGTTATTCATTGATGTTGGAAAAATTACTAATTGTCAATCAATTTCAATATTTAATACCGTAGGTATGAAAGTGTTGTCGGATAATAATGCTAAATTACCTTGTACAATAGATGTTATTGGTCTGAAACAAGGAATTTACTTTCTTCAGTTGGATTTGAATGAATTTCAGCTTAGTAGGCGAATATTAATAGAATAGATTTTGAAATCAACATAAATATTTTCATCAGATGAAAAATTTACTTTTAACCTTATTATTGATTACTACTGGGTTTTTGGCAAAAGCTAGTTTTATGGCTGGCGAAATAGGCTGGACACAAATAGGGCAGGATAGTTTTTTAATTGAGGCAAAACTTTACAGGGATTGCAATGAAGAAGAGTTCAAGCAAAAACTGTTGTCTGTAAATTATGCAAAATCGGGTGCTTTGGCTAAAAAGATAATCCTAGAACAGGTTGCAACAAAAGATGTAACACCCGTTTGCAAGCATTGCTGTACGCGTTGTGATAATTTATCATGTTCTTTTCCTTTTGGTTTTCAGGAATGTATATACCAGGGTGTTTTAGTCATACAAAGATTACCAACAGAATGTGAAATTATCCTGCGAGTTGACGACCTGTTTTTCAATAAAAATATTATGACCCTAAAAGAGGGGCAGGCTGCTGTATTGGAGTCCAGGATAAATATTTGTTTGAAGTCTAAAGTAAATTCGCCAGACTTTCAATCTTTGCCTACTCAGATTTTCTGCATCGGACGAGATATTGAAGTTGATTTGGCATGCTCAAATGAAAAGGAGTATGATTCCATTGTCTATTCCATGAAAGAAATACCTGCAAATACAGGGCATCCAATTAGCTACAGCGATAACTATAGTTATAGTAAACCTATTTACTATTGGGGGTTTCCAGATCAATATCCATTTCCCAGAGGTTTTGTTTTGCATGCGCAATCGCAGAAATTACGTTTTCGACCCATGAAAATTCAGACTACGGTTTTTATGGTTGAAGCATCTGTATATCGTGGTGCTACTCGACTTGGACTTGTAAACAGAATTTTTCAATTCATTGTTCTGAGTTGTCCGAATAACAATCCTCCTGTATTGTCGGGTCCATATTACAAAGAGGTTTGTGGAGGAGATACAGCTAAGTTTATTATTCATTCAAATGATTATGATTCAAAGGATACATTAAGGCTAACTTTAAATAACAAAATTGCTGGTGTACATTGGTCTGATAATAATAATCAAACAAAGCATCCTACAGGAACTTTTTTATGGGCAACAACTACTACAGATATAAGCACTATACCCTATAGTTTTTCAGTTTCTGTTGTCGATGACGCTTGTACTATGGAGGCAACTTCTAGTCGTGCCTATCAGATTTTAGTAAAGAAATGTGGTTCAACAGACATTGAGGTAGATTTTATACGGGACTTTTTGATTTATCCCAATCCTGCTACTACCTATCTGTACATACAGTCTTATCATTTGGATTTAAGCATTGGTGAAATTGAATTGTTTTCAGTAAGTGGAGACAGGCTTTATCATGTTACTGATTTACATGAAAAATGGCACAGAATAAATATCGAAAAGCTAAACAAAGGAACATACATTGTAAAAGTTACTCCTTTAATTGGGAAACACCGAATTCAAACTATTCAGATTTATCGATGAGATTGCGTCTTTCCACTTCGTTCCATTCGCAATGACGAATAGGAAGCAAAGCAATTCTACAATATAACAATTTAACAGTTTAGCAATTTAACAGTTTAGCAATTTCTTAATCCTTCAACAATTCAACTTCCTTATTGAGTTGATCAATATAACTGGTTATCTTTTCAATTCCATCTTTGGTATTTGCTGATGTACGGAAAGAAGGGGGGAGTTCTTCCCACTCTTTTAGCAGTTCTCTTTCGAATGCCTGTATGTTTTGATTGATTTTGTTCAATGTACTTTTATCCGTTTTGGTATACACAATTGCGAAAGCCACTACATTTTCACCCAGAAAGTTGATGAAATCAATATCAATTTTTTGCGGAGGAATATTGGGATCCACCAGCACAAACACATTGACCAAGTTTTTGCGATTATTGAAATAATCACTCAACATTTCCTGAAATCCAACTCGATCAGTTTTAGATGCTTTTGCATAACCATAGCCAGGTAAATCCATTAAATTCCATGCATCATTGATCCTGAACAAATTAAGCATTTTTGTTTTACCGGGTTTTTTTGAAACCAGTGCTAACTTTTTCTTATCACACAAGGCATTTATCAGTGATGATTTTCCAACATTAGACCGCCCAATAAAAGCATATTCATGACTTTTTTCAAATACTAATGTTTTCCATGTTGGCTGACTTGAAATATACTCTGCTTTTTTGATTATTTTTTTAATCATCTCTTTGATAAATAGTTTGTTGTGTAGATATGTTTTTCTCCAATATAATTAATATGAAGAACAACTAAAATTATTAACTTGCCACCGCAAAAATATTGTCATTTAGTTAAAAACATCATAATAAAAAATATTTACATGACTTACATTCCAAATACTGATGCTGAAAGAGCAGAAATGCTTAAGATTATTGGTGTAAATTCATTTGAAGATTTAATTTCAAATATTCCTGCTTCATTAAGATTAAAAGGTGATCTGAAAATTTCAGATGCTTTTTCTGAATATGAAGTATTAAAGCATATGAGAGATTTAAGTAATAAAAATGAAACCGTAACGGAATTTGCCAGCTATTTAGGTGGAGGCGCTTACGATCATTTTATTCCAGCAATTGTTGATCATGTCATATCTCGTCCAGAGTTTTACACAGCATATACACCCTATCAGGCAGAATTATCCCAAGGTACTTTACAGGTTATGTATGAATTTCAATCATGTGTAAGTATGTTAGCCGGATTGGATATTGCCAATGCTTCATTATATGATGGAGGAAGTGCTATTGCTGAAGCAGCTATTATGGCCATGAATATAAGCCGAAAAGATAAAATTCTGGTTGCATCTACACTTCACGATCATTATAAGGAAGTATTAACAACTTATTTATCTGGAATAAGTGTCACTTATGATGAAATCGCAGAAGATGATGGAACCATTAGTCTGGCTGATTTAAAGTCAAAATTGAGTGATGATGTAGCCGCTGTCATCGTGCAACATCCTAACTTTTTTGGCAATTTGGAGCAAGTTGATGAAATCAACAAATTAGTGAAAGAGTTTCCCAAAGTACAGTTTATCGTTTCTTTTAATCCTATTACAGTTGGTATATTAAAATCACCAGGCGATTATGGAGCTGACATAGCTATTGCTGAGGGTCAACCGTTAGGTGTTCCATTGAGTTTTGGTGGACCTTACATCGGCTTATTCGCAACCAAGGACGCTAATATTCGTAAAATGCCGGGAAGAATGGCTGGTAAAACACTCGATTCAAAAGGCAAAGAGGGATTTGTATTGGCTTTACAAACACGCGAGCAACACATCAAGCGCGAAAAAGCAACATCGAATATTTGTACAAACCAAGGTCTTATTACATTGGCCGTTCTAACCTACCTGACTTATATTGGAAAAGAAGGTTTAGTCGAAGTAGCTAAGCAATGTTATAACAAGGCACATTATTTGGCAGAAGAAATTGAAAAAATACCTGGATTTGAGTTAAAATACAAGAAAGAGTTTTTCAATGAATTTGCCATCAATTGTGAGAAAAATGTAGATGATATACTGGCCAAATTGCACGATCAAAAGATAATGGGTGGTTTGAATCTTAAGAAATTTGGAAACACAGGCTTATTAATAGCAGTTACAGAAAAGAGAAGCAAAGCGGAACTCGACAATTATGTGGAGGTTCTAAAATCTTTGTAATCTAATTGATGAATAAAAATGAAGCTGACCTTGCCCGAGAGCAGGGAAAGAAGATATATGTGCGGGAAATGTTTAATTCTATTTCCCAAAAATACGATTTAATGGATCGTATACTCTCTCTTGGAATTGATATTAGATGGCGTAAAATTGCGACCAAAATATTGAAAGAGAATAATCCAAACATAGTATTGGATATTGCTACTGGAACAGCAGATTTAGCTATTCAGGAAGCAAAAGATTTGAATGCTGAAAGAATAATTGGCGTTGACATTTCAGAAAAAATGTTAGAAGTAGGTCAGGTCAAAGTTGAAAAACTTAAACTGGATAATGTAATTGAGCTTCAGCTTGGTGATTCAGAAAATCTTATTTTTGAAGACAATTTTTTTGATGCAGTTAGCGTTTCTTTTGGCGTAAGGAACTTTGAAAATTTGAATCAAGGTTTGAAAGAGATGCATAGAGTTCTTAAGAAGGATGGTAAATTGTTAATTATGGAATTTTCAATGCCTAGTTCAAAACTAATTAAGGCATTGTATCTTTTTTATTTTAATAGAGTTGTACCTTTAATTGGTCGAATTATAAGCGGTAATGTTTATGCATACCGTTATTTACCCGAATCTGTTGAGCAGTTTCCTTATGGAGAAGCGTTTTTATCATTATTAAAAGAAATTGGTTTTAGTAAGTTAGAGGCAAAAACATTAAGTTTAGGAATTTGTACAATATACACAGGCATAAAATAATAGTAATCATACTTTTAATGGTGCTTTTTCCGGTCTTGTTAAATGCACAAACCAGAAACTTGCCTCGTTTTGATTATGGACGTAAAATTCATTTTGGGTTTACTTTAGGCACCAGCTTTTCCACTTTTAAGTACGAATTTTCACCCAAGTTTTATGAAGAAACCTCCTTATTAACAGTGGAGATGAAACGAATACCAGGCATTACTATTGGTGCTGTTTCTGATATTCATTTTGGACAATTTTTTGACTTAAGAGCATTACCTTCATTGGTACTTTCTTCTCGTTCTATTAATTACTATTTTGCTGACAATTCCATCATCACTAAAAGCATTGAATCGGTCTTTTTTGAGTTACCTGTTTTGGTTAAGTATAAATCTGTCAGACACGGAAATATTCGATTTTATGTTATCGGAGGAGCAAAGGGATCATGGGATTTTGGTTCCGATGCACAAGCTGTTCGTGATCCAAATAATTCAGTAGTTGCTATTAAACCTTTCTCATATGCCTATGAATTTGGATGTGGATTCGATATGTATTTTTATTTCTTTAAGTTTTCTCCCGAAATCAAGCTCAGTAGAGGCATAAACAATATACTTGCCCCTTATGATGATATTTATACAGGCATATTTGACAAGTTTTATTCAAATTTTGTTTTCATTTCCTTTCATTTTGAAGGATAATGTATATCAATTACCTTAGCTTTAAATTTCACTTAAAATTTTCTTTTCTGAAGCGCTTGAGTTAACTTTGATCAGTCATAATTTATTTAGATGCAAAAAGTACAGTTGAAAATATTGGGTATTTCATCAGGCAATGTAGCTTCTTCCTATACGCTTCTATTGGAAGAAGTGAATGGAGAACGTAAGTTACCAGTCGTAATTGGAGTGCTTGAAGCGCAAGCTATAGCTATTGAAATTGAGAAGATTGAGCCCTTACGTCCTATGACTCATGATCTTTTTAAAATGTTCTCAAATTCATTTGGAATCAGAGTTAAGGAAGTGATTATTCATAAAATTCATGAGGGAATTTTTTATGCGAATTTGATTGCAACTGATGGCACAACTAGTCAGGAAATTGATTCCAGAACTTCCGATGCAATTGCCTTGGCTTTGCGATTTAATTGTCCGATTTATACCTTTGAAAGTGTGATTGAAGAGGCTGGAATTTCTATGAAATCAATGGATATTAAAGGAACCCAAGCAGAAGAGAAACTTACTGAAGGTTTTGAGGAGAATGAAGACGAGTTAGAAGAGTCTGTGCAGGCATTGCTTGAGAAAGAAGAAGATTACAACAACTATTCTGTGAGTCGCTTAAAAACTTTATTGAAAGAAGCCATTAATCGGGAAGATTATTTCAAAGCAGCTAAGATAAGAGACATCATAAAAAAAATCGAAGAAGATAATGAATCCACTGAAACTGATTCAAATTAGGCCAAAGCGCAAACTCTTTTATTTCTTTATCCTATTTATTATTTCCACTTTACAAATTGCACAAGCCAGCAATATTGAAATTAGTAATTTCAAAAAGCAGTGGAATTTTATGCCCAGTCAGGCAGGGAAAATTGGTGTTAAAAAAACTGTCCCAATTGCTCATTTAACATTATCAATCAATGAAAACGGCAGCTATGTATATTCAAATACTAAAAGTAAGCTAGAGCTAAAAGGGCAATGGAATTTTATCGATAGCACATCTACTTTGGTTTTGAAATCATCCTCTTCTCATGTTCAGGAATTCGAAATAATTAAGTGTAATGAAAGAGAGTTAGTCATTAAAAATTCCACTCATGTATTTGTTTTGCGATCGTCATCAATAAGTTCGAACTTATTTGCTGATTACCGGGGTATACTTGGAATTTTAGTATTAGTTTTCTTTGCATTTTTAATCAGTAATAATAAAAAGGGCATCAATTGGCGAATTCCCTTGGTTGGTATAAGTCTGCAGATAATTTTTGCATTTAGTATTTTGAAAATTGGTGTGGTTCAAACTGGTTTTGGTTATATTTCTAGGTTCTTTGTTGAATTATTAGCGTTTACTGATAAAGGTTCTGCTTTTGTTTTTGGTTCTTTGGTAGAAAACACAGATTCTTTTGGGATTATTTTCGCTTTCAAAATACTACCAACTGTTTTGTTCTTTTCAGCTTTTACGTCCTTGCTCTATTACTTTGGTATTTTGCAGAAAATTGTTTTCGTTTTTGCTTGGGTAATGAAAAAAACAATGAGCTTGTCGGGTGCGGAAAGTTTGGCTGCTGCCTCCAATGTTTTTATTGGTCAAACCGAAGCTCCATTGGTTATTAAGCCCTATTTGGAGAAAATGACCAAATCTGAAATAATGGCACTCATGACAGGAGGTATGGCCACAATTGCAGGAGGTGTACTTGCAGCTTACATTGGTTTTTTAGGAGGATCAGATCCTGAACAACAAAGGCTATTTGCAACACACCTGCTTACAGCATCCATAATGAATGCTCCAGCGGCTCTATTCATAGCTAAAATCATGCATCCCGAGAGTGAAAAGATTGATAAAGATCTGAAAGTTTCAAAAGAAGTTGTAGGTAGCAATGTGTTGGATGCCTTAGCTAAAGGAACAACTGACGGATTGAAACTAGCAGTCAATGTTGGGGCAATGCTCTTGGTGTTTACAGCTTTAATGGCCATGCTTAATTATGTGGTTTTCAATTGGATTGGAGCTCCTACAGGATTAAATGAAATTATTGCTGTAAATAGTGGAGGACAATACGAAGGCCTAAACATGCAGTACTTATTGGGGATGATTTTTGCCCCAATTGCCTGGTTAATTGGGATTCCTAATGTGGACTTGGTAATGGTTGGCCAGCTTTTAGGTGAAAAAACCATATTGAATGAGTTCTATGCATATGCTAGTATGTCTAATCTGAAAAATTCCTTCCTGTTAACTGATCCAAGGTCAGTGATTATTACAACCTATGCTTTGTGTGGGTTTGCAAATTTTGCTTCAATTGGGATTCAAATAGGAGGTATCAGTGCATTGGCTCCCGGGCAGCGGAAAAATCTTTCAAAATTGGGTTTGAAGGCACTCGCTGGTGGCACAATTGCATCACTTTTATCAGCGAGTATAGCAGGTATGATCATTGGTTAACGATTGCATTGCTTTCCACATCTTGCACAAAAGATTTATGAATTCTATTCCATGAATAGCCTTATTTTCGTTTTAAAATTAGGCATTTGATCCAAAAACAGAAATATTTGCTGCCTCTTTATGGCTTTTTTTCAATTGCTGTAATACTCTTTGTTACCTTGACTCAGAAAAGAACTGAGCTTGAAGTACTGCACTCTTCAGACGAGGAACTGGTATACAGTTTGGGTTTCCTTAATCTACACGATTCGGTGGAATATGTTGGTATTGAGGCTTGCAAAGAATGTCATTTAGATATGTGGAAAGCCTATATGCAAACGGGCATGGGACATTCATGGGGAGCTGCAAACAAAGAAAAAAGTGCATCTGTTTTTAATCCACATCTGCCTTTGTACGACTCTAAGTCAAACTACTATTATCAGCCTTTTTGGAACAATGGGCTAATGATGCTCAAGGAGTACAGAGTTGAAGAAGGAGACACAATATATGAGCGAACAGAAATAGTGGATTACATTGTTGGTTCGGGTCAGCATACCAATTCGCATATCCAAAGTGTAAATGGCTATCTTTTTCAGGTTCCTTTTACGTACTACACTCAAATCAGTTTATTGGATTTTCCCCCAGGTTTTGAAGGAGGTAATAATGCCCGATTTAGTCGAATAATTGGTCACGAATGCATTACATGTCATAATTCCTATCCAACTCCAGTCAAAGGTTCGTTAAATAAATACGAAGAAATCCCTTTAGGAATTAATTGTGAAAGATGCCATGGCCCTGGAGAATTGCATGTGGAAGCAATGAAATCAGGGAGGGTTGTGAATACTGATCTGCAGGCTGACTTCACCATTGTTAATCCAAAACGATTATCAGCTGATTTGCAATTTGAACTTTGCGCAAGATGTCATACGCAAGGAAATGCTGTTTTAAAAGAAGGAAAAGATTTTTATGACTTTAAACCCGGCATGTATTTAACCGAAGTTATGGATGTTTTCAGAGAAAAGTATGAAAATGAAGAGGACGCTTTTTGGATGGAAACACATCCCGAACGACTTCAAAGAAGCAAGTGTTTTCTTGCTACTCAAAATCATCCCGATTTCAAACCTTTGACCTGTACAAAATGTCATTTTACGGCATCTATGCGACATATCAGTTATAAAGAAACACCCATAGATACTTTTCGAAATCAATGTATGAGCTGTCATAATACGGATAATAAGCTTGTATGTCAGGAAAGCTTTTTGGAAAGAAATAAGCAAAACGACAACTGCATGACTTGTCATATGGTAAAAACCGGTGTTTTCGATATTCCACATGTGCGAATCTCTGATCATTATATAAGGGTTACGGATAAATGGAAAAAAGAGATAAAAAGTACTGATGAAATTGAAACAGGTGCATTTCTTGGTTTAAAGTGCATGACCAATAGTAATCCTGATAATTTAACAATAGGTAGGGCTTATTTGTATCATTTTGAAAAGTTTAATCCAGATCCTTCCTTATTGGATTCAGCCAGCTTTTATTTTAAAAAGTATTCGGAAATTGAAATTGTTGAATGGTGGATTTACTACTATTTTTTAGCACAGAACTACAACAAAATAATTCAACTGACTGAAAAAAACGTAAAGAATGAAGTGTTTGAAAATCCAGTGATGAATTATCAGATTGGGCAGTCGTATCATTATTTGAAATTAATCGACAAGGCTATTCAATATTTTTCAATCGCAGTAAATCAGCAGCCTTATAATCTTGATTACCGAAATAAACTGGGTACTGAATATCTCCTAAAAAAGAAATATGCCGAAGCTCAGAGAGAGTTTGAATTTATTATTACGGAGAATCCAAAGATTCCAATTGCGCATAATAATCTTGGTTTTATAAATTTAATAAGTAATAATTTTCCAGCAGCTGAAAAAAACTTCAATGCTGCATTACGGATTGATCCAGATTATTTTAATGCTCATTTAAACTTGTTAAAACTATACATCAGCAGGAGAGAAATTTTGCGTGCAAAGGAGTATTACAGTTTATTGAATCAAAAATATCCTTCAAATTCCGAATTGAATGAGTTTAGGAAGCTGATGAACTAATGTGAGTTCTAAAATCTTCTGAAACCTGTTTTAGCTCTTAATCAAGGTTGTTGTTTGCTTGAAACGCTTCCAAATCTTAAATAAAATCATACATTTGGAAGGATTACAAACAGGGGTAAGTATGTGTGAAAATCTAAATCCAATAAATATTAATAACTGAAACGCTTCCAAAACTCAAACAAAACTGTATATTTGGAAGGATTTAAAACATAATTGGATATTGTAATGAGGCGTGAAATATGCTAATTGGGCGAAAAAATGAAATAAAAACGCTGAATAAGATGCTGTCTAGCAATGCTTCAGAGTTAGTTGTAGTTTATGGAAGAAGAAGGATTGGGAAAACTTTTCTGATTCGAGAAATTTACAGAAAGCATATGGTGTTTGAACTAACCGGATATTATCAAGGTAATATGCGAGATCAGCTCCAAAACTTTCATAGTCAATTAAAATCTTCATCAAGCAGATTTAGTAAAACAAAAACTCCCGATAATTGGTTTTCCGCATTTCAATTAATGGAAGAATACCTGAACAGCTTGACGAAAAAAGAGAAGAAGGTAATATTTATTGATGAGTTTCCATGGATAGCTACCACACGGTCTAAGTTCCTAATGGCATTTGAACATTTTTGGAATACATACTGTAGCAAACGAAACGACCTTGTTGTTGTTATTTGTGGTTCTGCTGCATCTTTTATGATTAATAATATTGTTAAAAACAAGGGCGGCTTACATAACAGATTATCGTGTAAAATAAGGTTAATGCCTTTTAATCTAAACGAAACGTATCTTTTTTTGAAGAGTAAAAATATACAGCTAAACAATTACGATATTCTTCAGTTGTATATGGCTATTGGAGGAGTACCACACTATTTAAACAAAATAAATAAAGGTGAAAGTGTTATCCAAAATATTGATCGTTTATGTTTTGAAAGCAATGGCGATTTAGTTAATGAGTTTAATGAAATATTCACCTCATTATTTTCCAATTCTAAAACTCATGAAATTATTATTCGTCAATTATCTAAAACTAACAAAGGGGTTACTCGAAATAGATTGTTGGATTTATGCAAATTTGGAAGTGGAGGTGTTTTTACAAAAAGTCTTGATGAGTTAATTGAGTCTGGTTTTGTAAGCCAATATACTCCATTTGGGAAGAAAAGTAAAAGCTCACTTTTTAGGTTATCAGATGAATATTCACTGTTTTACCTTAAATTTATTGAACCAAATCAAGGACAAGGAAGCGGAACATGGGCAAATATGTTCGTTAAGCAGACCTATAAATCATGGTCTGGATTTGCCTTCGAAACTATTTGCCTGAAACATGTGTTACAAATTAAAAAGGAATTGGGTGTGTCAAAAATTTTTACAATACATTCAAGTTGGTTCAATGATAAAGCCCAAGCTGACCTTGTTATTGATCGTGATGATGGAATTATAAACCTGTGTGAAATTAAATTTCACAATAGTCCATTTACAATAAACAAAGTCGACTATGAAAAGCTTAAGAATAAAAAACTTCAGTTTCTGCTAAGTTCAGGAACAAGAAAAAATGTTTTTATCAGCATGCTAACCACTTATGGTGTTTCAGAAAATGCGAATAGTCTTGAGCTGGTCACAAATAACTTAACCATGGACTGTCTTTTTGTAGAAGATTAGCTCGAATTGAGAAAATGATTGCTTTGTCATATGGTTAATAAATCCTTTATATACCTAATCATGCATTTTCTCAGGATGTAGTAGATTTGCAACCTTGATTTAGAATAATTATGGCAAGAAGAAAAAAAAGAAAATCACCCTTTTCGGGAGTCCTCATTGTATTCATCATACTTTCATTAATTGTGCTATTGGTTGGATATAAATTCTATTTAGGAATTTTTGCTCCCAACATCAATCCGGCTTACATCCAAAAACATGATGTGATTGAAATTAAAAGCGGAATGACTTACGATCAAGTACTGGATCAATTTGAAAGAGACAGTGTGTTATTGGATTTGCGTTCGTTTAAATTAGTGGCAAAAAAAATGAATTATGCCAATCATATTTATGCCAGACGTTATCCTGTTACAAAAGACATGAATAATTATGATTTGATCAAAATGCTTAGAGCAGGAAATAATACACCTTTCATGCTTACTATTGATAAATACCGAACAATTTATGAACTAGCTGGTGGAATAGGAGCGCAGCTTGAAATTGACTCAGCCGAAATAGTAGATTTTATACTCGAAAAGGATTTTTTAAATGAACATAATCTGAATAGTGAGAATGCGCTTTCTTATTTCATACCAAATAGTTATGAATTTTATTGGAATACGTCAATAGAGAATTTTTTCAATCGTATGCAAAAAGAAGCAGATAAATTCTGGAATGAAGAAAGAATAGAAAAAGCTAAAGCTATTCGTTTTTCAAAAGCCGAAGTTTACACCATGGCTTCCATTGTACAAGAGGAGGCTGTTTATGAAAGCGAGTTGGAGAGAATTGCAGGAGTTTATCTGAACAGGATGCGAAAAAAAATGAGGCTACAAGCAGATCCTACTATCAAGTTTTTAATCAAAGACAGAAAAGACCAAAAACTTTATTTGAATGATTATAAGATTACTTCGTCCTACAATACCTATGAGAATTCAGGATTGACACCTGGCCCAATTATCATGGCTCGTATGAGTGCTATGGATGCAGTGCTAAACGCAGAAAGACATGAGTTTCTCTATTTTTGTGCCAAGGCAGATGGAAGTGGCTTTCATGAGTTTTCAACAAACTTGAGGCAACATACTAATTACCGCAACCTATATTTAAGAAGTAAAAAGAAATAAGTTTATGTTCCAACACGATACAACAGTTAGGGTTTTATATGCAGATACAGATGTGATGGGTGTTGTATATTATGGCAATTATCCCAAATTTTATGAAATAGGAAGAACAGAAATGATTCGAAGTTTAGGTATGCCCTATGCCGATTTGGAACGAACGGGGATAATTATGCCTGTTAGAGACATGACATGCAATTATATTAAATCGGCCCATTACGACCAAGTATTGACTATTCGAACAAGAATAGAGGAGATTCCTAAGGCCCGAATGAAATTTTTTTACGAAATTTATAATGAAAATAAAGAGTTGGTTCATACTGGGGAAACCACTCTGGTCTTTTTGGATATGAAAACCAATAGACCAGTTAGGGCTCCAGAACTATTAATCAAAAAACTGAAACCTTACTTTGAATAGAACGAAAACACTTAGAAAACTTATCCTGTTAAAGGATAGAATTAAAAACTATAGAATAATAGTTTATTTAATGAGTATTAGTTTTCCAGGTTTTGCAGGTGTTCCTTTATATGGTGTAATTCGTTTTTTTTATACGCAATTAATGCGTGAGTCAATAGCTCTTCGGTCAGGTGCAACAGCTTACAGTTTTTTCCTATCTCTTTTTCCAGCATTAATATTTTTGTTTACATTGATACCATACTTTCCGATAGAAAACCTATACCAGGAAATCGTTTTTCTTATGAATGAATATATGCCCGCAAATGTTTTTCAAACCATAGAAACAACCTTAAGCGACATTATTTTAAAAAAGCGTGGGAGTCTATTATCCTTGGGTTTTATTCTTTCGATTTATTTTGCATCTAATGGAATAAATACACTGCTGGTTGCATTTAATCGCAAGTTAAAAAGACCTTGGTGGAAAAAATATCTGATTGCTGTATCATTAACTTTCGCCATTTCTTTTATGATATTAATTGCCATGTCATTTCAGATAGGTGGCGAGGTATTCATCAGTTATTTCAAAGATTCCATGATTTTTCAAGGGAATTGGGTTGTTTATTTTATTTGGACATTTAAATTGCTGATTACACTATTTATGTCGATTACAGCTATATCTCTTCTTTACTTTTTTGCTACGGTTAAAGAAGAACGTTTTCGTTTTTTTAGTCATGGTGCTTACTTAGCCACCATACTCGTGGTATTGGTTTCCTACGGCTTTGGATATTATGTAGAAAACTTTGCCCAATACAACAGGCTTTATGGCTCTATTGGAGCTATTATCGTTTTACTGGTTTGGTTATACCTGAGTGCTTTATCGCTCATTACCGGATACGAATTCAATCAAAGCATAGTGAAAGCAAAAGCCCAAGCGGATGAAAAGCTTTCCTTGCTTGCTGATGAAGAAGATGAAGAAGATTGATGGTTTTCGAAGGTTCATCAATAAAATTTCCAAGCTTCATTATGAAAAATTGAAACATCATTTCTTGAGCAGAAAGAGCAGACGTTTAGCATCTTAAGCAAGGTTGATGCTCATGTCCACCGATTTTACCACCAATTTTGCACTATTTTGGTTGTCTTTCAGAGATAAAAAAACTTATCCAAATTGAGCAAAATAATATTTTAGAATTTGTTCATTACTGATCAATATCGAATCTTCATTCTAATTAGGAAATACATTGTAGATAATGTAATGTCTAAATGGTTCAAGTATGCCTTTTTTCTATCAAATAATAAATATGGTCCTATTATTTGTACCATGCTAAAGAAAGAACATATTTTTCCAAAAGCAATGGTTACGATAGTTTGAATTGATTTGGGTTCGAACTTAAAATCAAAATATTTATATTTACTCGTTTTATGTTACAGCCTAAAGTTAAAATTCTTTTTCATTAGTATTCTTCTGTTTTATTTCAAATTCAAAGCATTTTAAGTCTATATTACACGTTCAAATTGATGATGGAAATTATTAGATAATAGTAATGAAACGATAAAGGCAATTGACTGTAGCTATTGATACAAGAATAGCTAACTTAGCATATTGTTTCTAGGGTTTGTCCCTAAACTCCCGTTGTGAGTAATTACCCTATTATTGAGAAATGGAATATTTAATAAAAAAAATAAAGGAAAGCATAATTTTAAGCATAGAAGCAGAAGAGTATCTTATTTCTATTTCAAAAGAAAAAATAGTTCCAAAAGGATCAATCTTAATCCGTCAAGGACAAAGGGTAAATAAAATATTTTTTGTTACAGGCGGTTGTTTAAGATCCTACTGCATTGATAAAAACGGGAAAGAGCACACCCTGCATTTTGCTATTAAAAATGACTGGATAAGTGATTATATCGCTATTCACGGAAATGAATCTGCAACGCTAACCATTGAATGCCTTACAGAATCAAACATCATCGAGTTTAATGCTGAAAAGATTAATGGAATGCTCAAGCTATTTCCTGAATTAGAACCCTTTCAAAGGGGGAATTTAGAACGTCTTTTTGTAAGTCTGCAAAAAAGAATTTTAAATCAGTTACAATTATCTGCTGCTGAAAGGTATGATTTGTTTTTAGAGGAATACCCCGATGTAGAGCAGCATACCCGGAATTATCACATTGCATCTTATTTAGGTATCACGCAAGAAAGCTTGAGCCGTATTCGGGTTGAAAAAGCAAGAAAATAGCTTTCTTACCATAGGTCAATTTTTTACTGTACCCCTCACTCTATCTTTGTATCAAAATATTATGAACAGTTAATTGATACAGATATGAAAGCATTACAAATAGTAAAATACGGTGAATTAAGAGATAGCTTGGCCTTTAACGAAGTAAGCAAACCGAGCATTCAAGAAACAGATGTACTTATAGAAGTTAAGGCTGCTGCCATTAACCCCATAGACAAAATTATTGTCTTGGGACATCTGCAAGGCATGCTTCCTATTCCTCTACCGAGTACCACTGCCTATGATGTTAGTGGAATAGTAGTCGAGAAAGGTGATAAAGTAAAGAATTTTGAAATTGGAGACTTGGTTTATTCCCGGGTACCTCAAGAACAAATGGGAACAATAGCAGAATATGTTGCTGTTACTAGTATTGCCGTTTCAAAAAAACCTGGAAATATTTCTTTCGAAGAAGCTGCAAGTTTACCATTAGCAGGACTTACTGCCATGCAATCCTTGGAATTCGCAGGGATAAAGGAAAACGATAAAGTGCTTATTCATGCAGGTTCAGGGGGTGTAGGTAGTATAGCTATTCAGTATGCCAAGGCAAAAGGAGCCTATGTATATACAACCACAAGTACTAGCAATGTAAAGTGGGTGAAAGAACTTGGAGCAGACCACGTAATTGATTACAAAACGGAGGACTATAAAAACATCGTAAAAGACGCTGATATAGTTTTTGACACACTTGGCAACAACTATTCTTTGGAAGCATTGCAAGTTATAAGGCAAGGTGGAAAAGTTATTAGCATTGCCGGTCCCCTAGATGAAGAAATTGCTAAACTGTTTGGGATGGCTGACTACAAATTACCAGAAGAATTAGCTAAACTAATTAGTGCTAAAAACGCAGCGTACAAATATATTTTCATGCAGCCGAATGGAGCACATTTGAATGAAATTAAATTATTGGTTGAAGATGAAAAAATCAAACCAATCATTGATAAAGTTTATTCATTCTCTGAGAGTATTGATGCATTCACACATCTTGCCTCAGGAAGAGCAAAAGGTAAAATTGTTATTAAGATTAAGTAAAGCCTTAAAAAAAATGATATGCTAAAGAAAATATTAGGAATTGCACCAAAATTAGAATCAGATGGATCTTATAGTCCTTCAAAACTTGCTTTAAAATTAGGAACGGTTAACACAACTGATTTTGAAAATATTTCATACACAAAATACCAAGGCAATAAGTCGAAGATCTTAGTGATTTTCACCGAACAAAAAAACATGAAAATGAAGAATGGCAAATTGTTTTCTACAGGAAATCATCCGGTAGAAGCCTTATTGCCTATGCTGCATCTTAAAAATGCTGGTTTTGATTTTGAAATAGCTACTCCCACTGGAAAACCTGTAGTTTTTGAAATGTGGGCCTTTCCAGAAAAAGATGAACATGTAAAAGCAATTTATAATGACTTCAAAACCAGCTTTGAAAACCCAATGAAATTAGCGGACTTTATCGGTTCTTTTTTCAACGATACCGCATCTTATGCAGCGCTATTCGTGCCTGGTGGACACGGAGCTATGATAGGTATTCCTGAAGACGAAAACGTTGGAAAGGTATTAAATTGGGCTCATCAAAACGATTTATTTACTATAAGCCTTTGCCATGAGCCCGGTTCATTTTTAGCAACCACGCTCAATGATCAAAAATTTATTTACGAAGGATACAAAATGGCGGTATTCCCTGATTCGGTAGATAAGATGACGCCTATGATTGGTTATTTGCCAGGACAAATGCCTTGGGGTTTAAGTGAGAAACTAAAGAGCTTAGGAGCTAATATTATAAATACCAAATCAGACAAAACCGTTTGTTTGGATAGAAAATTAATCACTGGTGCAAGTCCATTAGCTTCTAATGAATTGGGAAAACTTGCAGCTGAAACCTTATTAAAACAATAGAATTAATACCTTCTTACAATAATATAAAACATATAATATGACAAAAATTACATTAAAAGGTAACACTATAAATACAAGTGGAGAATTACCAAAAGTTGGAAGCTTAGCGAAGGACTTCAAACTGATAGCACCAGACTTATCTACCAAAACATTGAACAACTTTAAAGGAAAGAATTTAGTGTTAAATATTTTCCCAAGTATTGACACTGGAACGTGTGCAGCATCAGTTCGCAACTTTAATAAATCAGCTGCTAATCTTAATAATACTAGTGTTTTGTGTATCTCAAGGGATTTGCCATTTGCTCAAACAAGATTTTGTGGAGCAGAAGGAATTGAAAATGTATTTATGCTATCAGATTTTAATACTGGTCAATTTGGTAAAGATTACGGTTTAAACATTATAGATGGACCACTAGCAGGTCTAAATTCAAGAAGTATCGTTGTTATTAATACTGAAGGTAGGGTGATTTATTCAGAGCAAATAGCTGAAACTACCGATGAACCGAACTACGATTTGGCTCTAGAAAGTTTGTAAAACACCAATAAGGAAAAGAATTGTGTTTGCATAGCAAGTAATTGTAGTTCTATTCCTTACAAGCAATTCTGGTGGACTTGGGTTCGAAAATGCAATGCCACCGCTAATGCCACCGGTCCATATCAAAGTTTAAAGATTTGCAAAGAGAGTGAAAAAGAAAAAGCCTTTAAATTTCATCAATTTAAAGGCTTTCTTTCATTTTAAAAGTGCATTTTAATGCATTTAAATAATTTCAGATCTACGTCTATTAATCGCTTATTATCAGTACTATATTCGCTTACTGTAGGGGAGGGTTTATTTCATGATCCCGTTTTGAGGTAGTTCAATCCAAAACCTTCGTGCTACGCATGTATACTTTTTTCTGGTTCATAACCTTAAGCCCACTTAGGTCAGGACAATAAAAAAACCCAACACTCATGTGCTGGGCTTTTCTTGCGCGGAGAGTAGGTAAGCCATACTTTTTTGATAGTAGTGTGTTGATAATAGTCATCCATCCAAGCTTAAACTTGATAGTATCTAATGTTAGTTCTGACAATGGATTGATGTTGTATTCTTTTTGGCTGACCGGACTTTGCGCTATAACAGATTTGCCTGAAAGGATCTGCATATAAGGTTGTGTAACTTTCAAGCTTCCTCGGGTTGGATTTTGCAATTGCAGTTCAAATCCAACTTCCAATCCTCCTGAAAATGGATTTTTATCAGCATTGATAACTCTTGGATTGAGGATATTGATCTTCAACTCTTCAGTGACATTGAAGGCTTGAACTGCTGAAAACAATTTGCTGATACCGAAGATGCCCAATCCTGCAACGAATACTTTCCCAACGGCATTCATGATTTACTCCTTTTTCTTTTGATAAAAGCTCGGAGTTCATCAAATCCCAGTTTGATGGAATAACCAATGAAGGCAGATAATGCTGCATAAAAGGCTACATCAATTACTTGTGGCAATGAAATATGGCAAAGGATAAAACCAGAATTGATAGCTTTGGCAACTCCTCCGATTACTCCTGATGAGGTGGTGATTATTGAATTGTGAATGGATTGTAAAGGCATTTATGCTTGCTTTTTGAATTTGAAGGCAAACATAGGAGGGGCTTATATTCTGTTGTATAATAAAACCTTATAATACTGCTCAATTCGTATAAAAGCTAATAATTACTAAATGATTCTAGAAATCTAATTGTATAACTATACATGCAATAATAAAATAATAGACCTAGATTATTATAGCAGCGTTAGATGTTTAAATCACACAATATGAACAGAATAGGAAGGTTTTGTCTCGAATTGTGACCTATTTAGACATTAAGTACATGTGCATAACAGGCATCTTGCACATTTTCAGGTTTCTGTATGTGTTTATATTTATTAATTAATGTACCTTCGAGTAAATTACTATTATCATTATTCATCGAATTTATACTAATTGTTTATTGAGGCTTATAGTCGGTAAATGTTGCTGACTAAGTGCTGGTGATAGTGTATAGTCAGTAGTTAGCAAGAATTTTATGAAACGATATACAATAATTTTCCTTGTACTTATTCTTTTTAGTTGTTCAAAAAATATTGAAGATGACTATGAATATCATTTTCCAGTAGATTGGTTTGAATATTTCTTTTTCCCAACAGGAAGTTGGTGGGTTTATAGTATAAATGATACAATAACAGATTCAATAGTAATTGATAATGAAAATTATAATTTATTATCTGATCAGATTCAAAAATACTTATTAGTTTATTCCCATTATCTAAGTGATTCGCTTGAAAAATTCTATGGAAATCATTCATTTAAGATTGAAAGGTCAAGTTATAAATGGATATTGTTTTCAGATTTATCAACAGACAACTATTATTGGAGTTTCCCTTTTTATTTTTTTAAATCTGACTTTGTTATTGGTGAACGCATGAACGGTCACATTAGGAATTATGATACCATGTTTATTGAAATTGCTGATACTAGTCCAGTGGTTCTTAAAACGGGTGAAATTAAAAATAGTGTTCATATTAAGGTATATTGGGGCTATCATAAAATGTATGTACCTGGTTATTCAGTAACTGACATTTGGTTTTCTAAACAAATTGGATTAACGAAGTTAAAATTCTATGATTCTACCGAAATTGAACTTAAGAAATATCAAATAAAGTATTAAAACTCTTGCTAACATCAGCTCCATCGTACGTTTAATTTTTCACTAAGGACTTAAAAATATATTTTTATAGAGACAAAAATTAAATAAAATGAAAAAAGCACCATTTGCGATACGATTTAATAAATCTCCATTGTTGTGCCTCATATAAAGGTAAAAGTACTAATTATGATTTTTGAATAAGAACTAAAAAAACTGATATGAAAACAATATTTATCATTTTATGCATAATGCAACTTTCTATTCAGGGGTTTTCCCAAGTTTTTATTTCTGGTGAAGTTAAGAATGCTCCCGTAGATGCACAAGTAATGCTTACGTATTACAATAATACAATTGAATATACAGAAGTCGAAGCAATCAATGTATTGCTTGATAGTTTAGGCTGTTTTAAATCAACTTTTACACTTAATAAGACAACACCAGCTAAACTTACAATATCAGATGAATATACGAATGTATTTATAGAAGCAAGCGATAGTTTGCACATTATTGTTGATTTTAGTGCGTTCGATGAGACAATCAAATATTTTGGTAGAGGGGCTGCAAACAATAATTATTTAGCTGCTGATTTATTAGCTAATTTCACAAAGAAAGCCAATAAGTATAATCATTTTAAGAGCGCTGAAAAATTCGAACTATATATTGATAGCCTCGAAAAATCAAATGTTGAGTTCTTAAAGTCACATGATTCACCTGAATTTACTACAGCTTTCAGAAATTACATAAATGTTACTACAAGATATAGATTCATCAACCCACGTTGGATGTTTACAATTGAATATGATAGGTCAACAAGAAGCTTTAGAATAAAAAAACTTCCTAAAGAGTATTATGACTTTCTTAAAACTATTGATCTAAATGATGAATTAGCGTTTGATAATATTACATACCAAATTGCCTTATCCCGATATCTCTCAGAAGTAGAAGAGCTAAAAATAATGTATCCAGATTCTATAAGTCCAGATCAAAAAGCAAAAATTCGTATACAGAAAAACTATGACTATAGAAAATCAATATTCAAAAACAAAGTTTTAGATGACCAACTCACCAGGTATCTTAAACGAAATATTGGACTTGTCATTTCAGATATTAAATTTACTGATGAGTTAATTAATGATTACAAATCAGTATGTAAAAATCCTGAATACATTTCAATTATTGATGAAATATATTCAAAAGCAATCAATCTTTCCTCTGGAAAAAATGCGCCTGACTTTACATTGATTAATGAAAAGAATGAACCTAATTCGCTTTCTTCTTTTAATGGGAAAATAGTATTTATTGATTTTTGGGCTACATGGTGTGCTCCATGTCTTGTTGCAATGCCAAAGACTATTGATCTTATGAATAAATTTAAAGACAATAAAGAAGTAATCTTTTTATATGTAAATGTAAATGATGATAAGGAAAAGTGGCGTAATTATATTTCAAAGAAGAAGATTGGTGGAGAACATTGGTATGCTGACAAAAAACAATCAGCTGAACTTTATAAATTATACAACTTTAGAGGCATTCCACACTATGTATTAATTGATAAAAAGGGAAAGCTAGTTAATGCAAATGCAGAATTTACAAAAGAACCTGAAAAGTTAATACTTGAGGCAATCAAATTGAAATAAGACAAACGCACAAAGGCTAATGAACAGTTTACACCTTCATTCATACTCTGGCTCCCCCAAAAACTCATATATTTTTTTGTATTGTCTTGGAAGTAATAACTTCCTTTTTCCTTCATAAATTTCGGGAGTGTAAATCAAACTCTGTCTGGTTATAATTTCCTTTAATTTCAAATTTATAATAATATTCATAATGCTGTTGTAATGTTGGTAACTTTTAGCTTTAGCGTTTAAAAAGTTATCAATATTTCAATGGCTTTGGTTT
>JABINZ010000191.1 GCA_018698135.1 Bacteroidota bacterium | reverse complement strand
TGGAACCTGGTTTATGTTTTTTGTGATTATTGAAAAAACGGGCGAAAGACAACTAGCCATTTCGAATGTATTGAGATCAAATTTGATGATATTTATGCTCCCGGTTTGGGGATTGGCAACTACTGCAAATACAATGGCTTCTAATATAATAGGACAGGGAAAGTCGGGTGAAGTATTGAAATTATCAGGAAGAATTATTGTGATCAGCTACATATGGACTTTGCTATTCCTGCCATTGGTTTTATTTGAACCACAATGGCTATTGAGTGTTATTACCAATGATACCTCTATTGTAAGCGAAGCAATTGCACCACTTCGGGTTATTTATTCAGCTTTGTTCATTTTTGTGCCCGGGGTAGTTTTGCTTCACACCGTTACAGGAACCGGAGATACCCGAACAGCCTTCTTTATCGAGCTGGCCAGTATTGCTATTTATAGTGTTTATGTTTACAATATTGCCATTGTGTTAGGCTCAAGTCTTGAAATGGTTTGGACGGCAGAATTCGTTTATTGGGCTATTATGGCGATTTTATCCTTCATCAGACTTCGAGGTGGAAAGTGGAAGAAGATTAAAGTCTAAGCTTTTTCATTTCCGGCAAGCTAGCCAAATAGCCTTATCTTTATAGATCAATTTGAATTCATAGAAAATGACAGATAAAAAGAAAAAATTATTTCTGGTGGATGCCATGGCTCTGATTTATAGAGCGCACTTTGCATTCATCAAAAACCCAAGAATCAATACAAAAGGATTGAATACGTCAGCAATCTTTGGTTTCGTAAATGCATTGCTTGAAATTATTGAGAAGCAGAAGCCAACGCACATTGCGGTTGCTTTCGATTCATACGAACCGACCGTCAGACATGAAGATTTTACAGACTATAAAGCAAATCGTGACAAGCAGCCAGAAGATATTACCCTCTCAATACCATATATTAAAAAAATATTGGAGGCATTCAATATTCCAATCATGGAGCAAGCAGGTTATGAAGCAGATGATATCATAGGAACAATTGCGCACAAAGCGCCAAAGGACGATTTTGATGTTTATATGTTCACCCCAGACAAGGATTTTGCTCAGCTGGTAAAAGAAAATGTTTTTCTTTTTAAGCCTGCCAGAATGGGCAACCCAAATGAAATATGGGACATTGCAAAAGTCAAAGAAGAGTTTGGGATAGAACGCATTGATCAGGTAGTTGAAATTCAAGGTTTGATGGGTGATGCTGTTGATAATATTCCCGGAGTTCCCGGTATTGGACCCAAAACAGCCAAGCAACTAATTGCAGATTTTGATACCATTGAAAATTTACTTGCTAATACAGATAAGCTTAAAGGTAAGGTAAAAGAGAATCTTGAAAACTTTGGAGATCAGGCACGCTTATCAAAACAATTGGCCACATTAATTACCGATGTTCCTGTTGATTTTGTTGAAACAGATTTATTGATTAGTGAAAAAGACATGGCTGCTGTAGAGCAGCTTTTTGCTGAGCTGGAGTTCAAAAATCTGGGCAAGCGGGTTTTGGGTAGAGAACCAGTATCCGTTAAAAAATCAGAAAATCAAGATTTATTTAATGTTGGAGAAGTCAAGGAGGAAAGCAGCCTTTCTTCCTATACACAATTGGATAATAAGTACCAAAGGGTTGAAAGCATCGAAGAAATAAAATCTTTGGTCAAAAAAATTGAAGAGGCAGGATGTTTCGCATTTCATCTTGAATTAAGCACCCCAGATCCATATACGGCCAGAATTAAAAATATTTCTTTCTGCCTCAAGGAGAATGAGGCAAGTTTTGTTAAGTTGTCAAAAAATATAGAAGAAGCCGATGATGTATTGGCTCTTTTAAAACCCCTCTTTGAAAATCAGGACTTAGAAAAAATCGGTTATAATCTGAAACCCGTAATTCTAATTCTAAAAAGGAATGAAATTTACCTTAGCGGAAAGATATATGATAATCAATTAGCACACTATATCATTGACTCTGATTTAAGGCATGATTTGGAATTGCTTTCTGAGCAATATTTAAGTTATAAAATGCTGAATCATGCTGAATTAACAACAGATCAATTAAGTGCTTTTTATTCAGAACTGGCCGATGTTAATTTTCAATTGTTTTCCGTATTTAGAAAGGAAATTGAAAACAATCAGTATCAGGAGCTATTTTACAATATTGAAGTTCCCCTGATAGAAGTGTTGGCTGATATGGAATTTACAGGTGTGAAAATTAATTCAGCTGATTTGAATGAATTATCGAAACAACTGGAAACGGAGTTATTGGCTCTTGAAAAGAAAATTCATCAGGATACAGGCATTCCTTTTAACATTAATTCTCCTGCACAATTAGGACATGTATTATTTGAAATCCTGAAGCTTGATCCAAACGCGAAGAAAACAAAAAAATCGAAGCAGTACTCAACAAATGAGGAAGTATTAAGAAAGCTAGCACCAAAGCATGAAGTTATTAGGCTTGTTTTGGATTATCGTGGGATACAGAAATTGAAATCAACTTATGTGGATGCATTACCTGATTTGGTGAACACAAGCACAGGGATGATTCATACAACTTATGATCAGGCTGTTGCTGCAACGGGTCGTTTAAGCTCTAAAAACCCCAACCTGCAAAACATACCTATTCGAACAGAAAGAGGACGATATGTTCGTAAAGCTTTTGTTCCCAGCGATGATAATCACCTTTTTGTTTCAGCAGACTATTCGCAAATTGAATTAAGAGTTATTGCTCATACTAGTGGTGATGAAAGTATGATTGAAGCTTTCAGGTTAAAGCAGGATATTCATACATCAACTGCTGCCAAGGTGTTTGGGGTGGAAATCGAAGATGTTGATTCTGATATGAGGCGAAAAGCAAAAGAAGTTAATTTTGGAATAATCTATGGCATTTCAGCTTGGGGTCTTGCACAACGCCTAGATATTCCCCGAAAAGAAGGGGCAGAAATTATTGAGCAATACTTTGCAAATTTTCCTAAAATTAAAGAATATATAGAAGCGTGTCAGGTCATAGCACGTGAAAAGGGTTATGCCGAAACGGTTCTAAACAGAAGAAGATATTTGCGGGACATTAATTCACGAAATGCGATGCAACGATCTTTCGCAGAGAGAAATGCCGTAAATGCGCCAATCCAGGGTTCAGCAGCTGATATTATCAAGATCGCTATGGTGAAAATTTTCAAAGAATTCAAACAGCAAAAGCTTGAATCAAAAATGATAATGCAGGTTCATGATGAATTGGTTTTTGATGTGGTGAAAGCGGAATTTGATATTGTTGAGGGAATAATAACGAAAAACATGGAAGAAGCCTATCCGCTAAATGTGCCGCTAACAATTGATTTTGGACAGGGAGATAATTGGCTGGAAGCACATTAATTACAATAAATTCAGAAGCATATTGGCTTGCATAAAAGCAATAACTAAAAGTAGTCCGGCAAAAATGAATTCATTGAGTTTGTTGTTTTCATGGCTAAACATTGTTGATAGGAAAAAAGTTATAGGAACCATGAAATAGTAACTGAGGTTGCCTTTTTCTGCTGATGTAAAAACGAAGAGAATCAAGGTTATTACAAAAAAATAGATAAATATACGATGGTAGCGTAGCGAGCGAACCACTTTGCTTTTATACACAAAAGTATCTTTAAAAAAGCCAATGCTTAAAACCAAAAATAGAAATCCGATTGGAATGGCATTTGGCAATATACTACCCTTGAAACTAAATGAGAATTGGGCAAAACTATTGGAAAACAATGTTAGAAAATGTGTCAAATCACCTTGCATATAATAGACCATTCCTAGCAGATAAATGGGGATTAAAAATCCAAAAGGAATAATTGCAAACTCAGAGGTTAGAGGTGTTTTGAGAGTAGGTACTGCTAAAATAATCAGGATAATAAAAAGATATAATGGCGAGTAAATCATGCCGCCAATACCTGCAAAAAAAGCAATAAAGAAAATAGGCTGAACAGCATCACTTTTGTCAAAAAGTGTCAACAAAAGGTTAATAAGCAACAATATCAGAAATAGAGAAATAAAAGCAGAGTTTAGCAATATATGTTCAGGAAATAGGGCCTCAAGCGTAACAAAAATAAAAGATGGAAGCAAGCTGGATTCTGTGGTTAGTCGATATTTATTAAAAATTTGACTAATAATTAAAGCTTGTAGAAATGTAAATACAATAGACACAGTGATAAGACCCTGATTAGAAAATATCGTGATGTCGAAATTGAATAATGTGGCAATGAGGGAATGATCGAATGAGCTAAATGCGGAAGGTTTGAAATACAGAACAGCATTCAAAGCAAATGTAAATACAAAAAGAAATGGATACAATAGCGGATTTCGCTGTTTAAAAAATTTCAGCAAATCGTTTTATTTAGCGGTTAATGATATCGCAAAATTAATGAATAAATAACCGACTCAGCCTAATTGTGTTTAAAGCTATTTCATAAGTTGTAAATTTGAACATCAATAAAAGAAAGATATGGAACTGAAAGATGCAATACAAAACAGAGCAAGTGTCCGAAAATTTACAGAAGAAGGTGTTATCATCGATGATTTAAAAGAAATGGTAAGAAGAGCTGGCTTGGCTCCTAGTGAAAATAATCATCAACCTTGGAGATTTATTGCAATTACAAACAAGGCTATACTCGAAAAATTAGCAAATACCGTTTCTCAAAAAATCAGTTCAATTCCTAGTTTGGAATCCAAACGTGCTTATTTGGTTAAGTCGCAAATGGAGATGTCAGCTACATTTTTCAAAAGAGCACCTTCAGTTATTGCAATGGTCATGACACATTCTGAAACCATATGGGAAAAGGGGATAAATATTCCGCAGGAAGAGCTTAAGAAAATGCACAACTATCCCGATTTGCAAAGTGCCGGAGCTGCTATACAAAATATCTTATTATCGGCTGTTGAGTTCAACTATGGGGCTTGTTGGATGAGTTCGCCATTAACAGCCAAAGAAGAATTAGAAGAAATTCTTGGTATTCAGGAGCCTTGGGGTTTAACCGCTTTTATTGCCATTGGAAAGTATGATGTTGAAGCCAGACAATCGAATAAAAAAGCGTTTGAGGATATTTTTGAATTAATAACCTGAGTTCGGGATAAGATTTAACTCACAGAAAACTAATGGGGCATTAGATTTGGGCTTATAATCATGCAGTTATAGCATGCTATTTCAAGTGATTTTAAGTTCAAAGATGATGTAAATTAGCTTTCCCATTTATGGGTTTCGATGATTAGCCCACATACTACCTCAAATTTCCTTGAATTATCCGGATAGTACTTCGAAAATTGGAGTTGTCTATGAACTAATCATCTGAAACTGTGAGCAAAGCTTATCCCGAACTCAGGTTAATAGACTAGAGCATCATACGAATTATCTGTCCATCAAGTGTTTGAAAACCATTCATGAGGTTAGCTGTCAGGCAGGAATGAACGGGTAAAATAGCAAGTAGCTCACCTATTTGTGTTTTTTCAAGCTCCTGCGAGGCTAGTTTTATGATTCCATGTTCTTGTGAAAGAGAACATACATATGCGTTTTCAATTGATTCTGTCCATTTTCCATTCGTAAACCGACAAACAAGTCCATACATTTTTTCTCCATTTTCATGCATGGTAAACTCTTTCGACAAATGGATGGCTCCACCATGTATAACAATTTCATTTCGATGTGCATGTTTGGCTAAAACTGGAACAATAAGAGCCACTGCAATATCATTAACATGACAGCTACCGAGTTTCCATTGCATCACATCATAAAACACAAAATTCCCTGGTCTGATTTCATCAGCACCTTCGAAATCATCAACAATCGAGCAAGATGGTGTATCTCCAATAGACAATTGCAAGTTTGGATAATCAGGAATAAATTGTGCTTTTAATTCAAGAAGTTGTTGAATTGAGGATGAATAAATGCTTTTTACCTCTTGAGGAGAAGATGATGAATACGTATTTCCAAAATGTGATAGGAAGCCACGCAAGTGGATGTTTTCATGTTGAAGATGAGACAGCACAGTACGAATATATGGTATATTATCAGCGCTGATTCCCGTTCGATGATAGCCGCAATCAATTTTGACAAACACACCAACTTTATGATGGATATTTTTTACTAATGAAGAAGCAACCTCTATGGATTCGACAAGGAGATTGATTTTTGCTATTGAGGCAAGTTTGTTGATTCTATTATGTTCGTTGGGATTGATCGGTATGGAAATAGTGATATCGATCCATCCGTTTGCAGCAAAATATTCTGCCATTTTAAGCGAGGAAACGCATATAGCTTGACTGCTTTTATTGCCAAACCACGAGCCAATTGTGGCTGACTGATGTGTTTTAAAATGGGGTCTAAAGCTTACACCCATTTTAGTTGCTTTTTCAAGCATTTTGTCAATATTGCTTTGACATTTGCGCTGATCGAGCAATAAATAAGGAAGCATACTATTGAATTTTTTTGAAGGTTTAAGTTCAAAAATAAACAAAAGGTAAGCTTAACACAAATGGATTATTTCTGGATATTGAAAAAGAGAAGAAAAGGTGCCAACCCTTATTAGTCGGCACATTTTTCAACACAACTTACGATGTCTGCAAGTTGTAATAGTTTTAAGGAATAATACTTATTCTTTCCATCTCTAACAGATTTAACAATCTGCTGGTCTTTTAAAATACGTAAGTGATTTGATGTAGCGGCTTGCTCGATTTTAAGATGAGACTGAATTGCTGTTACTGTCAGTTTTTCATTTTTTTCTAACAGGTCAATAATAGCAATACGTACTGGATGCCCCAAGGCTTTAAGTTTGTTTGCCATACATTCCAACTTCTCCGGATCTAATGATGTCTTGATCATGGCTGGTTTTATATTTAAATTAACTAAAAAAATTTTCAATATATGACTTATTTCTGGGCAACAACAGTTTTTTTGGTCGTTACTATTTACATATATTGAATTAAATATTACTTTTAAAAAAGCCAAATATAATCTTTTATTTCATATTAGAATATCTTTATGTAAAAAAATCAAACATTTCTAAATTAAGCCTTTTTTGCTGTATTGATCTAGCATTTTTTTGAGGTTGGCATAGGTGTTTTCTGAATAAAACGGGAGTTGAGATAATCGAACCCATTTCACTTCACTAATGCCCTCAGCTATTTCTGGTTGTAAATTATTTTCATCCCAGCAATTCATTTCGTACCAATGTGTGGTTTTAAAAAATCGCTTTCCTTTTTTACGTCCAATATGATAGGTTTTCTCAATTTTTTTGACAATTTCAAGTTGTTTTACGCCACATTCTTCGGATATTTCTCGCATGGCTGCATCTCGTTTTTTCTCTCCACGCTTTATTTGCCCTTTGGGAAGATCCCATTTGTCATTTTTCTTAATAAGCAGAATTTCTCCCTTGCTATTTCGAATAATACCCCCTGCGGCAATAATATTTCGATAACAAGCTGAAAAATAGTTAAAAGCAAGTTCAGGCTTCTTATGGATAATATGAATTCGATTCTTTTTTCCTCCTTTTCTGATAAGAGGAAGTATTTGCATAATTTGATTCAATAGATCAATAATAAAAACAACTTCTTTTTTACGAAGCTTTTCGGGCTTCACAGAAGTTATAATTATTTCAATTTGCCCTGAAAAAATTTTATAGTTTTGCAGCATGATTTATGACGTGAAAACAGGCCGGCAAGTTGCGAAATTTTTGCTGGAAAAAAAAGCAGTAATTTTAAAACCTGAAGATCCATTTACATGGGCATCGGGTTGGAAATCGCCAATTTATTGTGATAATAGAAAATTGCTAAGCTATCCTCCTGAAAGAACTTATATCAAATTGGCATTATCTCAATTGATAAAAGCCGTATATCCAGAATTTGATGCAGTTGTAGGAGTTGCGACAGCTGGTATTGCACATGCTGCCCTTGTGGGAGATCAAACCCGAAAACCGATGGCTTATGCCAGAACAAAGGCCAAAGAACATGGAACAAAAAGTGTGATTGAAGGCAATCTTGAAAAAGACCATAAAGTGGTTATTATTGAAGATTTGATTTCAACGGGTAAAAGTAGTTTGGCGGTTGTTGATGGTGTAAAAGAGGCTGGCTACAATGTGCTCGGCATGGTTGCTATTTTCTCTTATGATTTTCCAATTGCAACAGAAGCTTCAAAAAATGCTGGAGTCGATTTTTATACATTGAGTGATTATAACCTTTTGATAGAAGAAGCTGTAAAAATGAATTATATTAAGGATTCAGATGTTCAGGTTTTGCAACAATGGAGAAATAATCCTGCTGAGTGGGGGAAATAGTTTCCGTTTGAGAAATCATACGAATTAAAGCGAGTTAGTTCTTCAGTTTAATTTGTTGTAATTGGTCCGAGCTGCAAGCTCGAACCAGCTTTGTTTTTGCAAAAGCCACGTCCGCTTGCGCTGGTTGAGAGAAATAATGCTTTTTATTCTTTGTTTTTGGAATCAATAATCAAAGTTACTGGCCCATCATTAAAAAGAGCGACATTCATTATGGCTCCAAATTTTCCGGTTTTTACCTTAATCCCACTTGCTTGTTCAAGAGATTCAACAAATTGCTCATACAAAGGAATTGATATTAGCGGATCAGCTGCTTTGATATAGGAAGGTCTGTTCCCCTTTTTTGTACTGGCATGTAGGGTAAATTGGCTTACAACCATCAGATCGCCTTTGATATCCTGAACGGATAAATTCATGGTGCCAAATTCGTCATCAAAAACGCGAAGCAGACTGATTTTTTTACAAAGCCATTCAATATCTTCAGAGCCATCTTTTTCTTCAATTCCCAGCAAAATCAATAAGCCCTGACTTATTTCAGAAAACAATTTGTTATCAATAATAACTGTGGCTTTTTTAACTCGTTGAATGACTACTCGCATGCTTATAAATTAAAATCTTCAAGAATTTTCAAATAATTGATATAGCGTTCTTCTAAAATCAATCCCTCTTCTACAGCATGAATAATAGCACATTCTGGTTCATGCATATGTAAACAGTTTGGGTATTTACAAGAGGTAGCCAATGACTTGAATTCAGGAAAAAACAAACCTACCTCAAATGCTTCAAAATCAAACAGGCCTAATTCACGAATGCCCGGAGAATCAACAATGAATGTGTCCTCATCTAATTGATGCATTTCATAAAAAGTAGTACTGTGTTTTCCTTTTTTTGTGGAGGTTGATATGGATGATATCTTCAAACCTAATTCCGGATCAATGCAATTTAGAATAGTGCTTTTACCAACCCCAGATTGCCCTGTAAATAAGCTGGTTTTACCTTTCAAAAAAGATTTGAGTTCTTGGATATGTGTTCCTTTTATTGCGCAAGTAGTGAAACATTTAAAACCAAGATAATCATACAACTCAACTAATTCATCCAAATAGGCTTTCTCTGATTCATTCAATAAATCAATTTTATTGAATACGATTATCGGAGTAATTTCATAAGCTTGTATAATAACCAGAAAACGATCGATAAAAGCAGTTGAAATTCGTGGTGTTTTTAGTGAAGCAATTATGATTGCATAATCAAGATTTGAGGCTATGATATGCGATTGCTTGGAAAGGTTAGTCGATTTACGTACCAGAAAGTTCCTGCGCTCTTCGATTTGGTCGATTACTGAATAGTTTAATTTGCTGTCGAAATGAAATCGAATCCGATCTCCTACTGCAATTGGATTCGTACTTTTGAAATTATCAAGTCGGAACTTTCCTTTTATCCGACAAGCATAGGTATTTTTATCATCGGCCAATACAGAATACCAGCTGCCGGTAGATTTTATGACAACACCAAATTGTTTTTCCAAAAGTATTTATTATAATTTTCAGATCAAAAATACATAAAACCCCACTAATTTGAATTTATAAAGCGAAAATGTCAGAATTAAGCAGAAATAATTTTCTTACTTTTGTTTACTTACAATATGTGTATTTATAAAGCGTTAAGTATTTCAAATCCCTGGAATCAAATAATGAGAATTGATAAGTATTTTATAAGTTGTATTTTCATCTTTCTGGCAACAATTTCCCTTGCGCAAAACAACAAGGCAATTGTTTATGGTCGAATTACGGATCTGAATAATAATCCTGTCGAGTTAGCTAATATCACCATTAATAATGGCAGACAAGGAAGCATTTCAAATGCATCGGGCTATTATGAACTGGAGATTCCTGCTAATAAAGTGGTTGAGTTAACATTTTCGTATGTTAAAAATTTCAAGACAATAAAGATTGGGCCCATAAACGAAGGAATAAGAATAAAGAAAAATGTATTATTAGATATTTTTGTAGAGCTTGATCCCTTTGAGGTGAAGGGCTCAACTTTCAAGGAAAAAAACTTGATGCAAAAAGTTGATACCAGAGCACTTGATATGCTACCATCACCAGGGGAGAAAGTAATCGCTGCAATCAAAACATTCCCAGGAGTATCGTCTTCCTCAGAATTAAGCTCGAGCTATTCTGTTCGGGGAGGTAATTACGATGAGAACTTAGTTTACATTAATGATATTGAAATCTACCGACCTTTTCTTATCCGCTCAGGTCAGCAAGAAGGATTACCCATTATCAATTCTGATTTAGTAGAATCGTTACAATTTTCGGCTGGAGGATTTGAAGCTAAATACGGAGATAAATTATCATCGGTATTGGACATCAAATACAAAACACCCAAAGAATTTGAAGGCAATGTAACGGCAAATTTGCTGGGAGCTTCTGCTCATGTTGAAGGAAGGTCGAAAAACCTTCGCTTCACCTATTTACTGGGTGCAAGGCAAAGATCTACCTCATATCTGCTCAATACATTGGACACCAAAGGAGACTATAACTCATCCTTTACCGATTTTCAATCTTATTTTACATATCAAATCAGTCCAGAAGTTAGGATAGACTATTTCTCCTATTTTGGAAAAAATTCCTACAATCTGATACCGGAAACAAAAGAAACATCCTTTGGCACACATGAGCTTACATTGCGACTGAAAGTGTATTTTGATGGACAGGAGATAACAGCTTATGAAAACTATTTAAATGCAATTACACTAAACATCAAGCCCAGAGACAGTGTAGAAATGAAAGTAATTGCTTCGGTATACAATACAGATGAAACAGAATATTTCGATATCCAAGGACAGTATTGGTTAAATCAGGTAGATACAGATCCCAATTCAGAATCATTTAATGATTCAATAATGAACTTGGGAGTAGGTACTTTTCTTGATCATGCACGAAACCGTTTGTTTGCCGATATATACAGTTTGCAGTTTAAGTATAGCAGATTGTTTGAAAAATCAGAACTCCGAATGGGTTTTAAAGCGCAGCATGAACGGATTACCGATCACTTAAGAGAGTGGAGGCTTATTGACTCAGCAGGATATTCCATTCCTATTAACAAGGATTTGTTAATCATGGATCGCTTTTTAACTTCCACAATTCATCTGAATTCATTTCGATATAGCGCCTATGCGCAGAATACTTTTTTACTTTCAGATTCAACCAATACTTATTTGACTGCTGGTTTGCGAGCAAACTATTGGGATTTTAATCAGGAATTTGGCATTACTCCCAGAATTCAATTTGTAACCGAGCCTTTCAGAAAAGAAATACTAAGAGAACTAGCGAAAGGAGTGAGTGACAGTTTGTTGAAATACAAACGCAATATCCAATTTAAGGCTGCTATTGGCATGTATTATCAGCCTCCTTTTTATCGAGAATTGCGCGATAGAGAGGGTGTGCTGAATGCAGAAATCAGATCCCAAAAGTCCTATCAAATTGTGCTGGGAAGTGATGTTTATTTCAGAATGTGGGGAAAAACATTTAAGTGGATGACAGAAGCTTATTTTAAGTATTTAACAGACGTTATCCCTTACGACATTGAAGACATCCGTATTAGATATTTCGCAGAAAATAATGCAGTTGGCTATGCAACAGGACTCGACATGCAAATATATGGTGAGTTTGTTGGAGAGCTTCCGTCCTGGCTAAGCTTATCAGTTATGAAAACCATGGAGGATGTGGAGGGAGATTATTCCAGACGCTATGATTCCTCAATTATGGATTTTGTGACAGGTCCTCAGGGATATATCCCTCGGCCTACAGACCAGCGTTTTATGGCATCCATTCTTTTTCAGGACTTTCTTCCGAAAATACCAACCTCAAAAGTTCATCTGAATTTAGTTTTTGGAACTTCACTGCCATTCGGCCCACCTCAATATCCTTATTTAAGGAACTTATTCAGAATGCGTTCCTATAAGCGTATCGATGTTGGCTTTTCACAATTGTTGGTTTCCAAAAGCAACGACCATTTAAGCAAATTAAAGTTTCTTAATCACTTTGAATCGGTTTGGATTAGTGGAGAAATTTTCAATATGTTTGGATTTGAAAATGTTATTTCATATTTCTGGATTAAGGATGTAGGAAATAATTTGTGGGGCGTTCCAAATTACCTCACGGCCAGAAGATTTAATGTGAGCATGACCGTTAAATTCTAATAGTGAAAAATAGGCTTACCTATATTGTCATCTTACTATTTGCAGGTATATTGGGTTATTCTTCCAGATATTTTGCTGATAATTTGCCAGTTTTTATTGCAGATTATGCTGGGGATACTTTCTGGGCTTTTGCAGTATATTTTTTTCTTAAGTCAATATTTCCGAAATCAAAAACCATTAAAGTTGCTCTTATTTCAATTCTATTTTCAATATTGATTGAATTCTCTCAATTTTACCATGCCCAATGGATTGATTCTATTCGGGAAACATTTATTGGTGGGCTTGTTTTAGGTTTTGGTTTCCGTTGGGAAGACTTAGTTTGTTATACTGCAGGAGTACTTTTGGCCTTATCAGCTGATTTAATTCTTCATAAAAACCTGCTATTCAAAACAAAACAATCCTAATTGGAGCAAAATTGTTCCAGATACGAAATGCTGAATTTTGTATATACAACATCTTCCTCATACTTATAAGGAAACTCATCTTCGAAAGGGTATGATGCAAATATGTATGTTTCAGTCTCAGGATTATGCTTTATTTCAACAGCCAATGATGCACCAATAAAATCCGGATGAAGGACGTTTAGATCAAGCAATAATAGCTCTTGATCATTGTTTTTACACTTACAAAGAATTTGACCATAATCGCCACCGAATATGGTCATGTCCTTAACATTCCCCAGACTTTCGTTTTGATAAGGATTTATTTTTGTTTTGATCGTTATTTTCCTTTTAGCATCACGGTCGTAATATGTATAAGATGGGACATAAGGCAACTCTGTAAACCAGCCAAAGGCAGTAATGTCTTGCTCAACTCCCTGATTGCTGACCTCGTTATAGCTTAGCAGACATTTTTCATATTCTCCTTGCTCTGCTTGAGCATAAGATACCTTTATAATTACAAACAGGCTTAATATGGTTAAAAATGAGATTTTCATTTTACAGATATAGTTTCTCAAAGGCAAATCTAAAATTTTTTTTGAAAAAGAAAGAATCAGAGATATGCAGTAAAACATGTTTCATTATAAAAACTTAAAGTGGATTTTGCCATTTCACATCAATTGAAATACAAATATCCCTTTTCGATCGACAAATTAGAAGCAATATTATTGGTATATAGTTGTCCTGTACCCAAGCCCTGGTGTGTTTCAATAGGATGCGTACTAACCCACTGAGCTATTGCATTCAGTCCAATATTTGATTCAAGAGCAGAAGTTGCCCACCAGTCAATACTGATTTTTTCTGCAGCTTTTATCCATTCATTCGATTCTTCAAATCCACCGAGTAAAGATGGCTTAAGGATAATATATTGTGGTTTTATTGTTTCAAGAATTTGGTTCTTTTCCTGAACACTAATTAATTCTTCATCAAGTGCAATTGGTAATGGTGTTTGTGCACATAAGCGTGCCATTTCATCCCACTGCCCAGCCATAATTGGTTGTTCAATGGAGTGGATGTCTAAATCAGCGAGACGTTTTAGTTTTTCGAAAGCTTCGCTGTTTGCAAATGCTCCGTTTGCATCCACTCGAAGAACAATGTCTCTTGCTGTAAATTCTTTTCTGATTTGCCGAATCAACGCCAGTTCGTCATTAAAATGATGGCTGCCAATTTTAAGTTTTAAACAATTGTATCCATTTTCTAATTTCTCTAAAATCTGCTCTTTCATAAAGGCCAGATCGCCCATCCAGATTAAGCCATTAATGGGAATTCCTTTTCGTTTTTGAGTGAAATCAGTTTCATAGAATATTTTTTCACCTCCCATTTGTAAATCGCGAATGGCCGTTTCAAATCCAAACTTAACGGCAGGAAACAAGGATAAATCGCTTGCGGGATTAAGTTTCTGTGTTTGATTGATTTCGGCACAAACGGTCGAAATTTTATCTTCAATCAATTCTTCATTATCCCGACTTAAGCCCTCAATTGTTGATGCTTCTCCAGTACCGATAATTTCTTTTTCAGTATCGCTAATTGTAATCAGGTAAGTTGGTTTCTGCTTAAGCGTATTTCTGGATGTTTTAGCAGCTTGTTTAAAATCTAAAATGTGTTTTTTATATGTAGCCTGATATTGCATGAATACGCTATGATTTTATGAATTGTCCACTTTCGGGATGCCTTGTAACCTCATTCCATTTAAATATGCAGCCATGCATGGCAATATAAACTCCAGCCGCCTTTGTTTGAACAGCACCTAAAGCTAATCCGATGTTAATATCTGCATCAGAGTCGGTAAATTTTTCTGGTCGCATAGCTCCAGTAAGTACAATAACTTTATCAGCTATTTTAGCCAGATCCGAAGCTGTTTCTATCATACTATCAGTTCCATGTGTAATGATAATTTTGTCATCAGAACTT
>JABINZ010000190.1 GCA_018698135.1 Bacteroidota bacterium | reverse complement strand
TTATTTGCAGGTTTTCAGCATTGTTTTGATTAGAGTATTTATAACTGGCACAAGAGGAAAGAAGAAGGACAATGCTTAAAGCATATGTCAGTTTTAGAATTCCTGATTTCATGATATTTGTGATTTTGTTTAGAACAATTCTAAATACAAAAGTACAAACATTTAATAACTTAAATAAGTCGAATTGAAGATTGACTCATTGAGTGTAGAGGAGTAATAGGTTGAAGATCAATTTGATAATTTCTTCTGAAATTCTTTAAATGCTTTTTCAACCGATTCGTCAAACTGGATTTGCATGGCGCTATAGGCTTCTAATAATTTTTGAGCCTTTTCAGTTAGTATTGTTTTGCCCCCATTTTTACCGCCTCTGAACTTTTCAGTCAGCGGATAACCTAAAGAGGCCTCAGTATGTTTTAAATCGCCCCATGCTTTACGGTAACTAATACCAACTATTTCAACTGCTGTTTTGAGTGAAGAGGTCTGGTCAATTGCTTTGAGAAGTTCCCATTGGGTTTCATTGATAATTCCATCTCCACTAACACTACTCAACCAGATTTTATAGCGCAAAAGCATATTCTGCCTGCTCTTCTTAAAATCTTTCCCTTTTTTGTTTGGCTCCATCTATTCTCTTTTGGATATGCGAAAATATACATAACGCATTGATATTCTTTAAAATATTTTATAGTTTTGAAAGGATAAAATGCTCTTTATAATAAATGTTTAAAATGTATTTCGTGTAAACAGATAGTGGTATTCTTTTTGATAACAAAATTGGAATAATTCTAAATAAAGAAGGAATAACGATATGAATAACGCAAATTTTAATTTTGAACGCCCAGAGAACGAACCTATTCTTAGCTATAGAGCTGGAACCAAAGAAAGGAAACTCTTAATTGCTGAAATGGAACGCATGAGTTCTGAAGTAATAGATATTCCTTTAATAATAGGAGGAAAAGAAATTAGAACCGGCAATACGGGAAAAGTTGTTATGCCACACAATCATAAGCATATTTTAGCCACTTACCATAAAGCAGGAGAAAAAGAGGTTCAAATGGCAATTGATGCTTCGATGAAAGCACATAAGGCATGGGAAGGACTTTCCTGGATTGAAAGAGTATCAATTACGTTGAAAGTAGCTGATTTGATTTCAAAAAAATATAGGCATGTAATTAATGCCTCAACAATGTTAGGGCAAAGTAAAAATGCTTTCCAGGCAGAAATTGATGCTGCTGATGAAACCATTGATTTTTTACGTTTTAATGCCCATTACATATCGGAAATTTACCACGATCAACCCATTTCCAGTGCAGGAATCATAAACCGTATTGAATATCGACCGCTTGAAGGATTCGTATTTGCAGTGAGTCCATTTAATTTCACTTCGATATCCGCAAACTTGAGTCTTGCACCTGCATTAATGGGTAATACCATCGTTTGGAAGCCTGCTACCACAGCACTTTTGTCAAATTATTATTTAATGAAAATATTTAAAGAAGCTGGCTTACCTGATGGGGTTATCAATTTCATTCCAGGTTCTGGCGCTTTGATTGGTAATAAAGTTTTAGCAGATAAAGACTTAGCTGGTATTCATTTTACAGGTTCGAATAATACATTTAATCATTTATGGAAAACTGTGGGCGATAACCTTTCTGTTTATAAATCATACCCCAAATTAGTTGGAGAAACAGGAGGGAAGGATTTCATATTTGTTCATGAAACTGCAGGTGCACAAGAAGTTGCCACAGCCATGGTGCGTGGAGCATATGAGTATCAGGGACAGAAATGCTCTGCTGCTTCAAGAGCTTATTTGCCAGAATCGTTGTGGCCTTCTGTTAAAGCTAGTATGGCTGATATGATTGGCGAAATCAGGCTGGGAGATGTTACTGAATTTGGTAATTTTATGAATGCCGTTATTGATGAGAATTCATTTGACAATATCATGTCCTACATTGATCATGCGAAAAAAGCATCGGATGCTGAAGTAATTTTCGGTGGTCATGGAGATAAATCGGTTGGATACTTTATTGAACCAACAGTTATTTTGACCTCAAATCCTCAATATAAAAGTATGGAGGAAGAAATTTTTGGTCCTGTGTTGACAATCTATATATACAAGGATAAGGATTTTGAAAAAACACTTGACATATGTGATCAAACATCTCCTTATGCGCTAACTGGTTCAATTTTTAGCAATGATAGAGCGGCCATGACTAAAGCATGCAATACTCTCAAATATGCAGCAGGAAATTTTTATTATAACGATAAACCAACAGGAGCAGTTGTTGGACAACAACCATTTGGTGGATCTCGAGCATCAGGTACCAACGATAAAGCTGGTAGTTATTTAAATCTTTTACGGTGGACAACTCCTCGAACCATCAAGGAAACGCTAATTCCTCCGACAGATTTTAAATACCCTTTTATGAGTGAAGGAAAATGTGGCGATCAGAAGGTTTAAGGTGCTCTTAATATAATTAAGAGATTAAAAAAGCTGTTTCATTTTATGGGACAGCTTTTTTTAGTCAAATAATGAGAGCATATCTGGAATGCAAAACTGAGGTTTTACACCTTTAGAAATGGATTCAATAATAGCAGGAATTAATCGATTGACAACTGATATTTCTATTCCAAGGTTTATGGCCATTGTTTTACACAAGCTTAATTCATTTTGTTCTATTTCCTTGTTAACCATCATGAGGAGAACTAAATCATACAATTGATCTATTCTTTCTTCATTTGTATCAGGTTTGATATAGGGTATTGATGCAGGATTTTGATCAATTTGCTTCAGTTCAGCAGCAGTAATTCCTGAGTTTATGGCTATCTCAAATACAAGCTCTTTTTCTTGATTATCAAATGATCCATCTGTTATTGCCAGAGCCAGTAAATTTCTAATATGACTCAATTGTTTCATTCGATCTCTTTCACTATTGATTTTATGCATGACCTTTCCTTTGTGATTGACTTTTTGTTCTTTAAAACAAATTTAGTGATTCCAAGGCTGAATACTTAATAAATCAATAATTATCATTCATGCAGAAGATGGTTAATTAACTAACAGATAATCTGAATTTATGAGATTGATTGGTATTCGTTATATATTTGTTTATTCAGGATAAATGGACTCATAATCATCCTTTGTTTGATATGAGTTATTAATAAAAGTCAACTTTAATCATTCAATAAATAAACACTGCATAACGTAAAAATAAGAAAATCAAAGTGTAAAAACTAAAACGAAATTAAATTTGGAACTGTTCTAAATAGTAATTAGATTTGAATTCAATTAAGGATGCTGATTTGACATTGCGATATATAAAAATATACCTAAAATAGTTTTTTCCAAGCAAATTAGTATTACCACATTAATAGGACAAAAAAAATAGTTTTCCCTTCAGGTTTAAATGAAAGTAAGAATGACTAAGAGACATTCAATAAACTTAGTTTGATAATCTTAAAGAATGCTTTAATACTTGACGTTTAAAAAAAATAGTGAAAGAGATATTGTTCTATTTATGATCTACAGCACAAAACACAAATTTAAAAAATAATAAAATGCGAAAAATTAACAGCTATACAACTTTGTTACTTGCGACAATACTATTGTCAAGTTTGAGCATGCCTGCTTATGCTGATTTTTTAGATGACTATATTCCTGAAAATGAAGAGTTAGGCATTTTTCTCGGAGCTTACTTGCACTATGAAATCATACAGGAAGAAGATGCTCCAAATGTAGGAGACGTTAAACTCAATGAGGTGAAAATGAAAAGCAATGGTGATACGATATCTTATCGGGTTCAACTCAGCTTGTATTTTGATTGCGCTTTTGAAGGTGTTGACGAAAAGCAATTGGTTTCTGTTTATGAAGGAATGTCAAATACACAGATTGCTAAACTCAATTTAAATCTTGACTCGACAACAATACGAAATGAAAGGCTTACAGTTGCTTGTGATAATTACAGCCAGCAATGTGTTAAAGTTGCCTATTACTCTGCGGAAATAGATTTAGCTCCTATGTATGGTGGTTATGATCTTACATGGGGGAATTGTTGTTGGGATATGAATTTGAAGAATATTGATAATCTTATTCCACAGGGAATGGCTCTGACTTCACATATATATAATCAGGCTGGTATAACAAATTCTTCTCCAAGCCTGACAGTCATTCCGTTAACATTAACATGTACCAATAAGCTTGTTAATTACATGTTAGCAGTTAATGATCCTGATGGTGATCAAGTTAAAATTGAAATGAGCACAGCTAACAATTATGTACAGGAAAATCCAACTATTCAGCAGGAAGAAATTATGCCTGGACAAACCAATGCTAAAACATTGGATGTTGGAAATCCTCCATTCAAAACAATCCAATATAAGGATGATTTTTCAAGTTCATCTCCGTTAGCAGAATCGATTATTACAGTAAACGAAGAAACCGGATCAGTTGATATAACACCTTTAAATGAAGGGATGTATTTACTTGCCTATAGTATAAAAGAATTCAGAGGAGACTTACTATTAAGCGAGTCCCAATTAGTTCATGTAATTAGAATTAAAAATTAGTTAACATAAAAATTGTCGTATGCAAAATTTTACAACTTTATTTAAAAAGCTTGGTGTAGTTACTAAGTTTTCATTAATGGTAGCATTGTTTTTAGCCATTGGATTAACTTCCAGTGCAAAACAATATTTCTGGGTTGGTGGAACTGGCGATTGGTCAGATCATGCCAATCATTGGGCTACTACAACTGGAGGACTCGTATTTCATCCATCAGTTCCCTCACAGTTTGACACTGTAATTTTTGATGCAAATTCATTTACTGCATCAGGTCAAAGCTGTAATGTTACGTTTGAAAGCTATTGTGCATTATTCGATTCAAGGGATGTGATTGCAGGAGCCAAGTTTACTAGTAACAGGGCTTTACATATATACGGTGGAATTAATATATCTGAGAACTTGACTTTCAGTCAGTCAGGAAATATGACTGTATATGATGGAGGTATTAATATTGGAGATGCATTAACGAACAACAACATCAGTTTTACTGTAAGTGGAACTGTAAAATTGAATGATGATGGCTTTACTGTTTATGATGGTAATTATGTAAACCATTCTGGTTCATTCCAACTACTTAGTGGAGATGTTGCTATAGGAAAACATTGTAATGTAACAGTAAGAAGTTTAACATTAAATGCTGGAAAATTGGACGTTGCAGATAGCAGCACATTTAATGGTCATCACATGTATATTTCAGGTGGAAATGTTACATTTGGGAAGAAAGTGACTTTTTATGATTATGGTCAATTTTATATTTACAATGGTAGTTTAACAGTAGGAGAAAATTCTTCTTTCAGACAAGATCATCATACATTAGATGTTAGAGTCGGTGATTTTAATTTAGGAGCCAATTCAACTTATTATCGTTATGGTGGTAATACATATGTAAGAGATGGAGATTTTGTTTGTGATACCAATACGAATTTTAAAAGTTGGTCACATACACAGGTTAACAATGGTAGTTTTATTATTGGTAAAAATTCAACTTATAGAAACGAAGGTGGATATAACTTCCAAATATGGAATGGAACTTTTGTTTTAGGTGAAAATACATCCTATTATTCAAGAGGATATACATATCTCTATACTGATTCATTGGTTTGGAATAATTCAAACTCTATTTATTCAACAGGACAAATCTGGATGAAAAAAGGTGATTTTCACTTAACTGATGGTGTTTCTTTTTATTCTTCAGGTACCTTATATACGGAGGATGGATCTTTAACAGTTGATTCAGCAGTTACAGCAACCATTAGAGGTACGGTACGATTATATGATGGCTCAATTGATTTACACCCTTCAGCTAATCTTGATTGGTGGGCTAACTTATATTTATTTAGTAAGTCATATGGCGAATACGACATTAATGTTGGAGGAAGAGATATTAAAAGGTTAGAACTTGGAGGTTCAAACTATGGTTCTGTTTATAATTTAGTTGAAGATCTAAAAGCATCAAGTGATGGTTTATTCTTATATGCCAATAAATTTAAGTCAAATGGATATGGTATTGATGTATATCACTTTTATTCATGGACCGGTGGTGTTGTTGATATCGATGTAAGTGGAACAGATACCATATGGGTAAGAAGTCAGTTCAGAATGTATCCTTCGACCAATACTACATTGAATATGGGCAATGCTGTTATTAACTGGCATGGAACAGATCATTTCTATCTTTACGGAGGTACTAACCTTACATTTAATGATATGATTTTTGATGCAGATAATACAGGTAGTACTGTTATTCATTTTGAGTATTACCCAACTATCAGGGATATAACGATCAATGCAAAAGGAACGCAGTACATGGAGTTATATGGTACGCCTACCATCAGAAATTTCACTGCTAATTATACAAGAAACGTAACAGCAAATACCAATATATCATTTAATAGTGGAAGCTGGAATGTGACCGATAGCTTTTCTATTCAAAGTACACCAAATTTAAGAATGAATTTATATTCTTATAGGGAGTGTAAATCAAACTCTGTCTGGTTATAATTTCCTTTAATTTCAAATTTATAATAATATTCATAATGCTGTTGTAATGTTGGTAACTTTTAGCTTTAGCGTTTAAAAAGTTATCAATATTTCAATGGCTTTGGTTT
>JABINZ010000189.1 GCA_018698135.1 Bacteroidota bacterium | reverse complement strand
TCTTCAATAATGGAGCAAACGCTCCATCTTTTCCAAAAAGCGACATCCCACTCTTAAACTGTTCTAGCGCTTTTTCTTCTAAATTGTCTAAATAGTTCTGATCCATAATCAAATTTACGATTTTGGACAGAGTTTAATTTACACCCTCCATACAGATGGAAATATGAATTCTTAAATGCTTATTTAATACTCATATCAGTTGAATTACTCAGCACAAATTTGTAATACAAATGTTTTTTTTGTTTAAAATAATTATAGATCCTCGAATCAACCACTCCTGCAAACTCTCCGAAAAGTTTACGAAGATTTTTTGGGATAGAAGTTGTAATTCGCTTCCATTTCAAATCATTGTCATTAATTATTGCCTGGATAACATTTTCAGTAATATCAGTTTCTTCATTTATTTGAAACCCTGAATTCTTAATCTGAGTCAGTAAATGCTCCATTCTGGGTTGGTTTCTTAAATCTACCAATAGCAATTTACCACCTGGTTTAAGCACTCTTCGCACTTCTTTCAAGAACAAATCAACTGATCCATACGCATGAGAAGATTCAACATTAATAACCACATCAATGCTATTATCTGCTAGGGGAATATCTTCTGCATTTCCCTGAATGAAGTTCAAGTTTGGATACTTATGGATCCGGTTTGAAAAATCAACTGCTTCTGAAGCCACATCCATTCCGGTCATTTTTTTTGGTTTGAGATGAGTGGCTATGTATTTTGATCCACCGCCACGACCACTTCCAATTTCCAAAATAGTTTTATCTTTTATTTCAGTTTTTGTAGCCAGATAATGATACATCTGAAGAGAATAACGATGTATTTCATCTTCCTCCGATAATATTAGTTTAGGTTCATTTTCGTTTGGGTTGAAACCATAATTCATAAAATGCCAGCTATGTTCTTGAAATCGTGATGCTAAAAATTCATATATAGGCTGCCAAATCAAACTGCGAAACCATCCATAAGAAGTGAGTTTCATAAATATCCAGGAAATCATTGATATTGATTTTTATAGGTTAGATAAAATGATAAGCTATAGGTGAGCTTCGGGATGGAAATGGTAATATATAGAATCAAAACCTAAAAAAATATCGCTGCAAAAGTAATTGAAAACCAAACAAAAGGATGAAATAAATTAAGATATAATATAATGCATTAGGATTCAATTACTAAACTGTATTCAGTTCGTTCATAATCCTGTTTTTGAAATGATTTGAGTTTCAAACTTAAACAGGACTTGTTTCTTCTGGAAACTCAAGTCTAAAGCTTTAGGAATATTATAACCAATTCATAGCTTATTTGGCTATCACAATTATTTCTATAAATTTGAGTTAAAAGTAAAGATTGAATGAAAAAACTTGCCTATTTGTGTATTCTCTTATTATCTGCTTGCTCTTCTGATAAGGATGGCGAATTATATAAATGTGATGTAGAGATCGAAATTGAACATAATTACTCAGATACTGCATTTGAAGAATATAGAAATAATTTATATGATTTTGACAGTATTCCAGAGTATGTTTATGCAAAAATCACAAATAATTCAGCACATCAAGTTGTTCTAAGAGTTTATCATGATTCTTGGCTTTTTTGCTATTCACCTAGCTTGTGTTATAAAAGAAGTAATGAATGGGTTAATATGTTTCGTGACTTATTTGGAAATTTTGATAATATTAATATTGAAAAAAACGAAAGTAGGATATTTCCAATAGCATATAAAGGATACTTTAAAGAATTGGATAGTTTTGAGTTTCCTTATATAATAGAGGTAGATTCTGTCGATAAAAGATTAATATTGAAATGCGCTGTTGTTGAGGATTCAATAATTTTTGTTGAAAGCAAGTATGAGGATTGTGTAATGCGTTATAAAGAATAATGCGTCATTCCAGAATTTCGAGCTACGAGAAACCTGCCAGACGGCAAAGCCGGTATCAATAATCTCCTTAGAAATTGATGATAAAAATGACGTATTGATTAACTTTGTTATAAATTATTCCCCTTCATATGAAGTTTTTAAAGGTTTTTCTTTTTCTGCATATCTTCATTCAGATTTTGAATATCAATTCTTTTTCACAAACGGATTCAATTCCTGTTTCATCCTTTGATTTGATAAATATCAGGAATGATAAAACAATCACGATACATGAAGGAGATAATATTACTGTTTACTTAACTAGCAAGACCCAAATAAGAAGTAATATTGAAGGAATTGGAGACACTTATCTAATTTTAAACGACTCTTTGGTGTCTTTTAGTGAAATTACAAAACTCAAATATCATTCAGACTTAATAACTGATTTAAAAACAGCTGGCTATGCAATTGCAGGAACTTCAGTTGGATTAATTGGACTGGGATATTTATTGGTATTTGTTGGACATGATAATTCTGTTATGCCATTTAAGTCAATACTGGGTGTAATGATAGGATTTACAGGTTTAGTGATTTCCCCTTTGTCAATAATGATGCTTGTGCCATACAGGACTTTCAATATTGAAAAAAACTGGAGCATAAATGAAGGATAAAATCCTATACTAAAACCCTGATCTAGATTAAGTCTGAGACTTAATCTTCATTATCAAAGGTTTAAGTTTCAAACTTAAACCAGAGTAGTGGTATTTAGGAAATGAATCTTCACCTTTTAATTCTTCGTGTTTGATCCTGTTTTTTTTGTAATAAAAACTGTAACTTCATATTTAAAATTTATTAGTCCATTTTTTGTTGACGGTTTACATTCAATTGAATATGAAAACATTTTTATTATTAATTATAATATTACAGCTAAATATTGATGTATTATATGCTCAATGTAATATTACTACAAGCAATTTAAGGAATGGCACAAAGTTGTATGAGAATTCATATGAAACTATTTATGAAAATGAAGATCTGTTAAATGGAGTTTTAACAGCTATGGCTAAAGTTTTCATAGGTCAGGATCCTAAAGAAAACAAAATAGTTAAAACAGGATTGTCAATTTTTGTCGGAAGTAGTGGCTCAAAGGATAGAGTGACCCCTAGGAAGTTAAAAGTTTATTTTATAGATAATAGTAGTTTTGAGATAATAGCTGAAACATTACTAGACCCAAAATTGTTTAAAGGAGCATATATTCAACAATGTGTTTTTACATTAAAAACAGAAGAGTTATTAATGTTAAAATCAAAATCAATTTCTAAGATTGAAATAGTTGACTCAAGAACTAACAAAAAAATAGTCTGCAATCCCTATAAAGATATTTTAAGAGAACAAGTAATCTGCATTTCCAATAGGCTATAAATTAAATAAAGTGTCATCTTTAAATTACTTTCAGAACCTAGGAATGTATTACACTAATGTGCTCTGTAAAATAAATATTGATATAGTAAAGAAAATATTTTTCACGTGAAAATGAGAATAATCGAATGGTTAATGTTTAATTGAACGAGAATAAAAATTTTCAATTCGTATGCAATTCTAATGGATAAAAGTAAAGAAACTTGTAGAATTGAAGAGCTTAATACTAGGAGAATAAGTATAAGAAAGGGTCGATATATAATTCAAGGCGAGATTGATGAGTACTTTTCACATGTCTACTCTAATTTTGGTGAGCAATATTATTGAGAATTTCTGGAAATTTCATTGAAATACAAAAAGAAGGTGAGAAAGAAGCATTAATTCGTAGCAATTTTTAGCGATTGACAATATCTTTATATCAGATATTGAATAAGGTTTAAAACTAAAATTGGATTTGTGAGCTGTTTCTACTATTTTAATAATATCAATTCATAATTAAAGTTATGGGATTAAAGGATATATTTTGGAGAACTGGATTTGTTGGAAAAATAACCAAGTTTATATTAGAAAACTTCAATGAAACTAATGATTCAAATGGAAACAATAAGCAATTTAAAATATTAATGGAAGAATTGGGATATCGTTTTAATTCAGATTCAACTAGCCAAAAATATTTTGAAACTATAAATGGGAATCCTGTACTTTTTACCTATATACTTATCTGTATGGAATATAGTAAAATGCCAAATCAACTTGATGATACAATAGAATCTATTGGTCATTTTATTTGTGATCAATTTGTTAAATATAAATCAGAAGAGTTCTATACTTATTATCCAAATTTTTATAGAAGTGGCTATTCAGATTTTATCACTGATTGTAAAAGTTTGTTGTTTTTTATGAAAATTAATAATCCTTCTATGATTAGGTAGATAGTGTATTGATGTCTGTTTTTAGACATTCCCTCAGAATCAAGTCCGTGACTTATTCCCATCAATTTGTTTTAGCTTGAATAATATATACTGAATGTTTCAATACTCCATGTCAAAGAGAAAGCATTAGAAGGTTAAGATGCAAACAACCAAGAATGATGTTTCAATCCGAAACCCGCAATTCTTTTCATTCCTCCCTCGGATCACCCAAAATGGGCAATTTAGCCAGTTTTTCGGCTTCCAGACTGGGATAGCCAAACTCTTCTACTATTTTTCCATAAAGCAAATACATACCACTGCCTTTAAAAGGGTATCTCTTGAGTGAGTCAGGAAAATGAGTGCTATCAAAGAATTCTCCATACTGATCGACAAAAGTCCCGAAGTGCATCATTTCCTTTTTAACTGTTTTAACATATTTGATGGTTGCTAAATGCCCAACCATGCGCACATGTTTGCCAATATGTTTATCCATCTCTCGTGCACCTAATGCC
>JABINZ010000188.1 GCA_018698135.1 Bacteroidota bacterium | reverse complement strand
CTGCTGCAACTGGATAGTTCTGAAACCTTTAGCATGCTCACCTGGTCGGCATACGAAGATTGGAAACAGGGCATTCAGCGTTATGAAGTACAGGTATTCAATAATCAATACCAAATTTGGGAAAAACTGGTAAGCTCGATCTATCCTGTTTCATTTATCGACTCAATTACAAAATTATCACAGTCAGAATATTGTTACCGTATTGCTGCATTCAGGAACAATGATGAGTTGCAATCACACTCCAATGTTGTTTGTGTGGATACACGAATGAACCTTTTTGTGCCTAATGCATTTTCTCCAAATGGTGACGGAATAAATGATCATTTCCAAATAAAAGGTGTTTTTATCAATGAGTTCAATATTCAGATTTTTAACCGTTGGGGCGAAAAACTATTTGAAAGTGACTCTATTAATGATGGATGGGATGGACGTTTCAAAGGAAAGACTTGTGCGTTGGGAAACTATTATTACAGCATACTGGCTAAAGGAGCAAGCGAGGAAAGCAGAAGAATGAAGGGAAATTTCACTTTGTTGAGGTGATGAATTTGATCCAAATCTTGCAACCCCTGCTTTTCATTCCTTTTTTTGAAGTTACCTATACTACATTTGCAAAAATCAGCATTTTGGTTATTATATGGTGATTAACGTATTTATAACGCTAGTTATCAATTCTTTAGCAATTGACTCCGTGATTATCTAACGATAATTTTTTGCCAATTTTGTTATGAATAAGTCAGCAATTATTCGGCTTCAAATTTCCAAAGTATTTCGCCAAAACAATACCTAAAGTATCAATGCTTTTTATACTTTTGTTTAAGCTGCATGCTTCATAATCTAAACATACAAGATGCCTGAAACGATTAATAGTCGTGACGAATCCTTTAGGGATACGATGAGCACGATATCAGAAAAAGGAAAAAGGAATTGGATTTACGCAAAAAAACCAAAAGGGAAGTTTTGGATTTGGCGAAATGTAGTTGGTCTATTCTTACTCTCTTTTTTCTTTTCAGCTCCGTTAATTAAAATTCATGGTGATCCATTGCTTCTATTTGATTTTATCCACCGTAAATTCATCCTATTAGGTGTTACTTTTTGGCCTCAAGATTCCTTTATATTTTTCTTGTTATTCATTTCCTTTATGGTCTTCATCATACTGTTTACTGTCATTTATGGTCGTATTTGGTGTGGCTGGGCTTGTCCACAAACTATTTTTCTGGAGTTAATATTCAGACGAATTGAGTTTTGGATTGAAGGGGATTATGCCAAGCAAAAAAAAATGGCTAAACAGGTGTGGAACCTTGAAAAAATAGTCAAAAAAGGATTTAAACATTTAATTTTCATAGCCATATCATTACTCATTATTAATACGTTCATGAGCTATATTTTGGCTTATGATGGCTTGATTGAATTCTGGCGAAGTGGAGCTAGCGAACATCCTATAGGCTTTGCTGCCATGTATATTTTTTCATTTGCATTTTACTTTATTTATTCCTCATTTAGGGAGCAAGTTTGTATTATTATGTGCCCCTATGGTCGCTTACAAGGTGTTCTTCTGGACAAAAAATCAATTGTCATATCTTATGACTACAAGCGTGGCGAGCCAAAAACCCCTTTCAGGCGTGAAGAAAACCGGTTAGAGGCAAATAAAGGGGCTTGTATCAATTGCAATAGTTGTGTAATGGTTTGCCCTACAGGAATCGATATTCGCAATGGAACGCAATTAGAATGTATTAATTGCACTGCCTGTATGGATGCATGTGATGAGCAAATGATTAGAACGAATCAACCCAAAGGATTGATTAAATATGCTTCTGAGGAACAAATTGCACAAGCGAAAAAATTCAATTTTTCCTTTCGAATGGTAGCGTATTCGGCTGTATTGCTCGGATTACTTACATTTTTGGCAATCATGTTAAATACACGATCAGATATCGAATCAAGCATATTACGAACACCCGGCATGCTTTATCAAATTCAGGAAAACAATCTGATCAGTAATTTATATAACATCAAAATAATTAATAAAACAAAAGAAGAGATTCCAGTAGAACTCAAGCTTTTGTCTCATCAAGGTATTATTAAAATTGCTTCAGGCGATTTAAAAGTAAAAGGTGAGAATAGCACAAAAAGTGTGTTTTTTCTATATTTAGATGCAGATTTAATCAAAGATTCAAAATCAAAAGTTACCTTTGGTGTATATTCAAATGGGGATTTAATCCAGGAAGTTGATTCTTGGTTTGTAGGCCCCTAAACATTTTTTTATGGGAATTAAGTTCAATTGGGGAACAGCAATTGTGTTGGTAATTTTGCTATTTTTTGGCAGCATGGCCGCACGAATAATTATAAGCTATCAGCATGAAATTAATTTGGTTGATGAAGATTATTATACCAAAGAGCTTTCCTATCAAGATCATATCGATAAAGAACAAAATGCATCAGAGCTTGCGGAAAAGCCTGAATTTAGCATAGATAACAATACATTATACCTTCAGTTTCCTACCTATTTTCAGTCAAGTAAAATAGAAGGCAGCATTCATTTATATCGACCTTCTGATAAGCATTTAGATCATCATTATCGTCTAAAATTGAACAATAACCTAACCCAGGCCATGTCTGTTGAAAATTTGCAGAAAGGATTGTATCACATTAAATTAGATTGGATTGCTGACTCAGTTGCATACTATATTAATCAGGATTTGCAAGTGAACTAATTGGAATGGAGTATTTCATCGAAGCTTTTGTTTTTGGTCTTATAGGAGGAAGTGCTCATTGTGCTGGCATGTGTGGCCCTATTGCATTGGCTTTACCATTAAACCGCAACAATACTTTTACAAAATTAACGGGTGCACTTACCTATAATATTGGTAAAGTGTTGACATATGCATTATTGGGACTATTGTTTGGATTATTCGGAAAAGGACTTGTTCTTGCCGGTTTCCAACAATGGATTTCAATAGTACTTGGCGCAATTATGATCTTATCGGTATTCTTTCCCGTATTATTTAAGAACAAGGTTTTCATCGATAAATTCATATCCAGCTTTGCAAGTCGAATGATTTCTAAACTTCGATCCCTTTTTGCCATATCTTCTTATAAATCATTATTTCTGATTGGTTTTTTTAACGGACTTTTACCCTGCGGACTGGTATACATTGCCATTGCAGGAGCAATTGAATCAAAAGACGCATTATCAGGAGCAATTTATATGGCCGCATTTGGTCTGGGAACTGCACCTATGCTTATAGGAATAGCTTTTTTGAGTTCAACACTGAACATGAAGATAAGAGCTAAATTAAATAAGCTAATTCCCATATTGGTTATTCTTATCGGATTATTGTTCATTCTAAGAGGTTTAAATTTAGGGATACCTTATATAAGTCCAAAAGATCAGGTGCTTAGCCCGCAAGAAAATGTGGATGGGGAATCTTCAGAACATAGCTGTCATTAATGTGTCCTTTTTCTTTTTTGGCCAAATACTTGTACTTATTATGTAGATCAATTCTAAATAAGCATGAAGGAATACATGGTAATAATGAAACTGCCTGAATTATTAACGGAAGAGTTTTTAACGCAGATTCCTGAGCAAAGGAAAAAGCTTGAACGCTTGCTGACCAAAGGATTGATAACAAGCTATTCGCTATCATTAGACCGTTCTACCCTATGGTCAACGATTCCTGCAAGTACTGAAAATGACGTATTAAATGTATTAACAAGTCTCCCGCTAACAAAATACATGAATATGGAAATTATCGAATTAGCATTTAACCTGAATGCCCGAATTTCTCAAACAGCTATTTCGCTGAATTAATAACTGTTACAACTATTGTTCGGTTCTGGCGAGGGCCATCAAATTCACATAAAAAAATATTCTGCCAGGTTGATAATCCCATTTTTCCATTAATAATTGGGATAGATTCGGATGGGCCAACCAAGCCTGCTTTCAAGTGAGCATCTCCATTTCCATCTTGTTGATCATGCAACCAAACGCCCTCGGGGATCATATTCTTCAACAAACTAATCACGTCTTTTTGAACAGAGTCATCCCAATTTTCCTGTATCATAATAGCTGCAGTAGCACCTTGAACGTAGACATTTACCAAACCAGATTGAATGTTGGATTCAGAAACAATCTGATTAACAAAAGAGGTGATATCATATAGTCCATTATGCTGATCGGTTTCTACTTGAATATATTTTTGCATGTCTGTTTTGTGTGATTAACCAAAATTAGAGATTAATTATTATTGTTCGTAATTTTAGTGAAATTTGATAGCCAGTAATAAACCTATAGTGACGAATAAAGAAGAAGTTAACAGGCCATTTGATGCCTTGTCTGAAATAGAGAAAGAAGTTGAAAAAGTACTTAGGCCAAAGGAATTTGAGGATTTTGTTGGACAATTACAACTATTAGACAATCTGAAAGTATTTGTACAGGCTGCAAAACAACGAGGGGACGCCTTGGATCATGTATTGCTGCATGGACCTCCGGGTTTAGGTAAAACTACCTTGGCCTATATACTATCGGCAGAAATGAATGTTGGAATTAGAACCACATCAGGACCTGTTTTAGACAAACCTGCTAATCTAGCTGGCTTATTAACCAATTTGGAACAAGACGATATCTTATTCATTGATGAAATTCATCGTTTAAATCCAGTTGTTGAAGAATATCTGTATTCTGCTATGGAGGATTATAAGATCGACATTATGATCGATCAGGGACCTAATGCAAGATCGGTTGAGCTGAGTTTAAATCCTTTTACATTGGTTGGAGCAACCACTCGCTCAGGACTACTAACAGCACCTTTAAGAGCCCGATTTGGAATAACTGCCCGACTGGAATATTACAATGCGGAAGAACTTTCAAGCATTGTTGAGCGAAGTTCCGGTATTTTAAATGTTGATATCACAGAAGAAGCCGCTTTCGAAATTGCCAGAAGAAGCAGAGGAACCCCCAGAATTGCCAACGCCCTTTTAAGAAGGGTGAGGGATTTTGCCCAAATTAAATCGGATGGTAAAATTGAAATTAATATTACCAAATATGGCCTTAAAGCCTTGAATGTTGATGAAAACGGATTGGATGAAATGGATAACAAGATCCTGACATCCATTATTGAAAAATTTAATGGAGGGCCTGTTGGATTAACAACAATTGCAACATCAGTTGGTGAAGAGTCTGACACTATTGAGGAAGTGTATGAACCTTATTTAATTAAAGAAGGATATCTAAAACGAACCCCTCGAGGAAGGGAAGCCACCCTTAAAACGTATAAGCATTTAGGCATCAAGCCACATGGCATTAATCCATCCTTATTTGATGTTTAATCCATTCATGGTTTTTGAATAAAGAATAAAAACATCAAAAATCAATTTTCAAATAATATCCAATTCTGAAATTTCAAATTACAAACCAAGAGTTAAAAATTAGTTTTTGGTTTGTATTTATGATTTGCCTTTTGTGATTTGTTATTTAGTTTTGCTATCAATTTATCCATAAGCTTTTTTTAGAAGTAGAATT
>JABINZ010000187.1 GCA_018698135.1 Bacteroidota bacterium | reverse complement strand
TACCTATGATGGTAAAATTTCCACAGATTCCAGAATTGTTTCAGTGGGTTAGTGAAATCTTGTGAATCTGTGGCCAAAATATGAATGGTAAGTTTAATAAATATGTCTGTGGTATTATAGAACATGCATTAAACTTATTTAAAAAATCGATAGAGGTATTTTAGTTTTAATAAATTTGCACCTCCTAATAATGCAAATAGAAATCAAGAATGACAAAAGCACATACATTAGAAGTTACCAAAGATGTGGAATGGATAGGCATATTGGATCCTGATTTGGATGTTTTCGACATCATCATGGAAACAAAATATGGTACAACCTATAATTCTTTCTTTATCAATGCTGAGAAAAAAACCATTATTGAAACATCAAAAGAAGGTTTTCAGGACGAATATTTAGAAAAAGTAAAAAGTGTTTGTAATCCTGCTGAAATTGAATACATCATTCTAAATCATACAGAACCTGATCATTCAGGCAATCTGAAATATTTATTGGAAATTGCGCCCAATGCAACAGTGGTGGCCAGTGGAAATGCATTGAAATACTTGCCTGATATTGTAGGCAAGGAATTCAAATCATTGCGAGCCAAAGATGGCGAATCTCTTGATTTGGGCAATAAAACCATTCATTTTATTGCTGCTCCAAATCTTCATTGGCCCGATACCATATACTCCTATCTAGTTGAAGACAAACTATTATTTACCTGCGATTCCTTTGGATCTCATTTTTGTGATGCTCGCATGTTTGATGATGAAGTCGATAATTTTGACGAAGCCTATAAATATTACTTTGACGTAATTCTTAAGCCCTTCAGTAAATTCATGCTCAAGGCCATTGACAAAATAAAGGATCTGGATATTAAAATGATATGCCCTGGTCATGGTCCAATTTTGCGCTCATACTGGGAAAAATATGTTGCCATTGCTGCAGAATATGCCCAACAGGAAATCGAGAATCGAGAAAGAGAAGGCTTTCAAGTTTTCATTCCTTATGTTTCGGCTTATGGCTATACTAAAAAAATAGCTGAAGCTATTGCTGAAGGAGTTAAAGAAGTAGCCAATGTAAGTGTTGAACTATGTGATATACAGGATAAAGATTTCCATTTTCTGGATCATAAAATTGCTGGTTCTAAGGCATTAATTATTGGCTCACCCACCATCAATCAGAATATTCTTCCTCAGATTTATCAATTATTCGCCTCTATTAATCCTATTCGAGATAGAGGGAAAGCCTATGCTGCTTTTGGTTCTTTTGGCTGGAGCGGTGAAGGTGTTGGAATTATTGAGAATGCACTTAGCACACTCAAATTAGTCAAGTTACAGGAAGGCATGAAGGTTAAATTCTCTCCTAAGATTTATAATCCAGAATTAAAAGAATTTGGAAAAAGATTTGGTGAAAGTTTGACTCAGTAATATTGAATTTACTTTAAGTCTGAAACTATAAAATCATTCCTGCTGCAACCGTATAATTGGTTCGTTCATCAACCAAAATTACACTACCGGTTATTTTATTCTTTTTATAGGTATCAAATAACAAAGGAGCAGAAGTACGAATATTCACACGTCCAATATCATTCAAGCCAATGTTTTTATCATCCTGAATTCTGTGTAATGTATTGATATCTACTTTATACCTCACATCCTTGATAATTGCTTTGACTTCGTTGGTGGTATGTTTTAAAATATACTTACTTCCTAAAGTCAGTGGAGTTTCTGTAAACCAACACATCATAATGTCAATGTCCTGATCGATGTTTGGTTGTGAAAATTCTTTCACGATCATATCGCCACGACTAATATCAATATCGTTTTCCAATTGAATCGAAACACTCATTGGTGGATATACCTGATCGACCTCTTTCCCCAGATTCTCAATGGATTTTATTTTTGATTTAAAGCCAGATGGTAAAATAACCACATCATCTCCTTTCTTGAATATACCACCTGCTACGCGACCTGCATATCCCCGATAATCATGAAATTTTTCTTTCATAGGTCGAAGCACATATTGTACAGGAAAACGACAATTCACACGTTCATAATCGCTTTCTACATAAGTGTTTTCTAAAGCATAAAGCAGAGTTGGCCCCTGATACCAATCCATTTTAGTAGAGCGATCTACAACATTATCTCCCTCTTTTGCGCTTAAGGGTATAAAACGTATGTCGGGGACATCTATTTTTGATGAAAAATCACGGTAATCATCTTTTATCTTCTGATAAACTTCCTGACTGAAATCCACCAAATCCATTTTATTAATGCAAACAATCAGGTGTTTAATTCCCAATAAAGCAGAAATAAAAGTATGCCTGCGAGTTTGCTCCATAACTCCATTTCTTGCATCAATTAATATCAATGACAGGTTTGCATTTGAAGCCCCTGTGACCATATTTCTGGTATACTGAACGTGACCCGGAGAATCGGCAAGAATAAACTTGCGTTTTGGTGTGGCAAAATACCTATAGGCAACATCAATGGTAATACCTTGCTCGCGCTCGGAACGTAAACCATCAGTTAGCAATGCCAAATTAACACCATCTTCTCCTCTTACCTTGCTGGTGTGCTCAACAGCCTCGAGTTGATCTTTAAAAATCGTTTTTGTATCAAATAATAAACGACCAATTAAAGTACTTTTCCCATCATCAACACTTCCTGCGGTAACAAATCTCAATAAATCCATATTAGTCAAGTATAAAATATAAAGTAAAATGTATAAAGTTGAATATCCCCATTTCCATTAAAAATAGCCTTCTTTCTTGCGATCTTCCATGGCTGTTTCTGAGCGTTTATCATCATGTCTGCCGGATCTTTCAGTCACACGAAATGCAGCTACTTCAGCAATAATATCATCAATATTACTTACCCTGGACTCAATAGCACCTGTACAAGAAATATCACCAATGGTTCTGAACCTGACTTCCTTTTCTTCGACAACTTCTGTAGGTTTCATTGGATTAAAAGGCGACTCTGCCAACCAAACACCGTCTCTATTAAAAACACGTCTTTTATGATTAAAATAAATAGATGGCAATTCTATTTCCTCTCGTTTAATGTACTGCCAAACATCCATTTCTGTCCAATTACTAATAGGGAAAACTCTAAAATGTTCGCCATAATTTTTTCGTCCATTGAAAAGATTCCAAAGTTCGGGGCGTTGATTTTTAGGATCCCACTCACCAAATTCATTTCGGTGTGAGAAAAAACGTTCTTTTGCCCGGGCTTTTTCTTCATCCCTTCGGCCTCCGCCAAGAGCACAATCAAATTTATTCGATTCAATTGTATCCAATAGAGTCACAGATTGAAACCAGTTTCTGCTTGAATTGATTCCGGTTTCTTCTTTCACTTTACCTGAATCAATAGCATCCTGTACATAGCCAACTACCAAATTAACTTCGTATTTCTTGGCCATTTTATCCCTGTATATAATTGTTTCTTCAAAATTATGTCCTGTGTCGACATGTACAATAGGAAAGGGAATACGTGCCGGATAAAAAGCCTTCCAGGCCAGATGCAAAATTAACATAGAGTCTTTTCCTCCAGAAAACAATAACATCGGTTTTTGAAATTGTGCAGCCACCTCTCTGATTATATAAACTGCTTCTGATTCTAAATGATCAAGATGTGAAAATTTATAAGCCATTAAAAATTCTTTAATATCTGATTAATGAAATTATTTCCCTGTAACATTGACGAATGGATCTTCTTACTGTTTTATTGTCAGTTCGCAAGATAAAATTTGGAGAAACAGGCTCTTCATATTCTGAATGAATTCCTGTGAAATTCTTTATTTCTCCTTTTCTGACTTTTCTATATAAGCCTTTTGGATCGCGTTCTTCGCATACTTCCAAAGAGCATTTTACATAAATTTCAAAAAAATTCTCTGGTCCGATTATCTCTTTAGCCAATTGTCTCATTTTTTCAGTTGGACTAATGAACGAACAAATAGTTACAGTGCCAGTGCCCAGAAAAAGTTTAGCTACTTGAGCAACCCTGCGAATATTTTCCTGCCGATCTTCTTCACTAAACCCCAGATTGCTATTTATTCCATGACGAATATTATCGCCATCCAATAATTTAGTCAAAAAGCCACGATTATGTAGTTTACGCTCCAAACCTTTTGCAAGTGTGCTTTTACCTGATCCAGATAAACCAGTTAGCCAGAAAACCATTCCTCGCTGCCGAAGAAGCTTTTCTTTCTCCCCCTGACTTACCATATGGCTGAATATGGGAAATATATTTTCCAAAATTATGCTTTTTCTTAGGGTAAATAATTAATAATACTTTTGCACCTTAAAATAATGAAATCCAATGCAAGCCGCAAATATAAGAATAAGTGATTTGATTTCCATTGCAAAAGCAGCTGGTGAAAAAATATTAGAAGTATACCAAACAGAATCTGAAAATTGGGATATTTCATTCAAAGGAGATAACAGCCCATTAACGATTGCCGACCAGCTCGCTAACGATATTATCATCGAAAAGCTAAAGCATTTATTCCCTGAAATTCCAATAATTTCAGAAGAAAATAAAGAAATAGCTTATGAAATTCGCAAGAATTATCCACTATTCTGGCTGGTCGATCCACTTGATGGTACCAAGGAATTTATAAAAAGAAATGGTGAATTTACAGTGAATATTGCCTTGATTCAAGATCAAAAAGTAATTGGTGGAATTGTATATGTTCCCGTTCAAGATAAAATGTATTTTGCTCAAAAAAACAAAGGAGCTTTCGTTATTGACAAAGGTGTTCAGTCGAAGCTGGAAGTTGCCAAATATGACAAGAATCAAAGCAATTTAGTGATTGTATCGTCCCGCTCACACATGAATGAGCAAACAACAAATTATATTTCACAATATAATGATCCACAAATAACGTCTATAGGTAGTTCACTAAAATTACTATTGGTTGCCGAAGGAAAAGCACATATTTATCCACGGCTTGGCCCAACCATGGAATGGGATACTGCTGCAGCACATGCCATTGTCAACGAAGCAGGAGGAACAGTTATTAATTACGAAGACCATACAGAGTTGAATTATAATAAAGAGAATTTATTGAATCCGTATTTTATCACCTTGGGAAAAACAAGCTAAAATTCAATCTCCCTATTCAAGGTGTTCCAAAGTAAATCTTTTAATTCGGTAATCCCTTGCATGGTTGCCGATGAAATAAAAAGAGATGGAATTTTTGGAAGTGTTTTGCTAATCTCTTCTTTCAATTCATCATCCAGCAAATCAGATTTTGTAATGGCAATAATTCGCTTTTTCACTAAAAGCGCAGGATTAAATTTTTCCAGTTCATTCAGTAATGTCAAGTATTGTTCCTTGATATTTAAATTTTCTGCACTAACCATGAACAAAAGAATTGAATTTCGTTCAATATGACGTAAAAATTGGATGCCAAGACCTTTCCCTTCGCTAGCTCCTTTTATAATACCAGGAATATCTGCAACAACAAAAGACTGATAGTCGCGGTGTTTTACAACGCCAACATTGGGTGTTAGTGTTGTGAATTCATAATTGGCAATTTTAGGTTTAGCGGCCGAAATAACGGAAAGCAAGGTCGATTTCCCAACATTAGGCAAACCAACTAAACCCACATCGGCTAATAACTTAAGCTCAAGAATAAAAGTTTTTTCGACACCTGGTATTCCTGGCTGAGCATATTCTGGTGCTTGTTTGGTAGAAGATTTAAAGTTAATATTCCCAAGTCCACCTTTGCCTCCGACTAATATTATTTCTTCCTGATTGTCTTCCGTAATTTCAACCATTTTGGCATCGGTCTCATAATCTCTGACAATGGTTCCCAGCGGCACATCAATCACAATATCTTCTGCATCAGCACCTGTTTTTTGCAAACCCATTCCCGGTTCACCATTTTTTGCCAATAAGTGTTTTTGATAGCGCAAATGCAATAAGGTCCACAAATTTTTATTTCCTTTTAAAATAATATGTCCACCCTTACCACCATCGCCACCATCAGGCCCACCTTTGGTTGTGTTTTTATCACGATGAAAATGAACCGATCCCGGACCTCCTGATCCTGAACGACAGAATACTTTGATTTGATCTATAAAGTTTTGATTGGACATTTAAGGTCTTTTTCTATTTGCTGCAAATTTCTGCAAAAATAACATCAATACGTCCACTTACATAAATTTGAGTGGAAATAGCTGTTTTCGATTACATTGGAATTGGACAAAACAATCGATGCAATTTGCATGACATCAGAAAACATAATTTGATTCTAGCAGACACAGGATTCAAATAAACCCTTATTATCCTCTTCAAGGCACTTGGTTTGATAAAAAATTAAACAAAAATAGAATATAAATAATCTGAAAATTGCATAATTTATTTAGAAAATAGTTTTGTAAATTGCAGGAAGAAGCTGATACAACATACTGTTTTTAATGGCCTGTAAGACAATAAAATGGAGTGCTTTTA
>JABINZ010000186.1 GCA_018698135.1 Bacteroidota bacterium | reverse complement strand
TGGTTAGGTTAGTCAAGGAAAAGCAAATAGGAACAGCCTACGGCTTAATGTATTCTATACAAAATCTTGGTTTGTGGGGTTTTCCAATTTTGGCAGGAATTATTCTTGATAAAGCAAATGAACCAAATATCATGGCAGATGCTGCTTTCCCAAATCGATCAATCAGAAATCCAAATAAGGGTGTGAAAAATAGAGTGCCTAAAGGCAAAAGAGATGTTATTTGCCCACTTTGAACATAGCTAACACCAAATTTGTGATAAAAGAAATCCGGTGCAAATGCCATAAAGGGAAAAACAGCTGAATAAAAGGTCAGGCAAATTAGTGCAATCATGATATAAGCTGGATTTTTAATAATATCCAGAATATCCTTCATTTTAAATTTGTCTTCTTTCGTAAGTAATTCTTTTTGTTCTAGCTGTTTATCTACCTTAATATCAATAAGCATATAAATAACAAACACCAGCAAACCAATACAAACTAAAATGGCAGCAAACCAAATAGCCCAATCTAATTTTATTCCATTTTGTGCTAGTCTTGGTGAAAGTTGCAGGGCTGCAAAAGTTCCTAGTCGACCAAATCCAACTTTTAGTCCAAATGCCAAGGCCAGATCTTTTCCCTTGAACCATTTCACAAGTATTTTGCTGATAACGACTATGCTTGTTTCTGCTCCTAAACCATAGAAAAAACGACCGAGTAACATCATTTTAAGCTCAGGGGAATATTTGGGTAAAAAGGAGCTCATCATATTGTATCCAAGCCCCCCATTTTGATATCCTTTTGATGAACCATAGGCTGTAAGCACTGCTCCAAAAGTCATGAAGAAAACGAAAATGAATCCTGTTCTTCGAATGCCTAATCGATCCAATATAACTCCACCAATAACTGCCATAAAGAGGAAGGTATTTGGAATTGAATAAAAGGAGACAAAGAGTCCATATTGTGTGTTGCTTATATCGAACTCTGCTCTTAACAAATCTTTCAGTGTAGAAAAGGCATCGTAAAAGTAATAATTAACAGAAAGGACAAATCCAACCAGAATCAGTATTCCCCATCGGGCACTTTTCGAATTCATTAATGACTTCATTCGCTGATTCATAAAGGCTATTTCAATTGATGTCCTAAATCAGAAAACACCTTTTTCTTTTTCAGAAAATATTGCAAGGCTACACTTTTGGGATATAAGAGTTTGAATATTTCTTTATCAGACACTGTTCTGGTTTTCTTCACTTCTTTTCTTTTTCTACTAATCATTGCTGGGTGGAATAATAACCAAAACCAGGCATGGAAAAGTGCTCCAAATCGTTTGAAATTAAAGCTGACAATAGATTGTGCAGCAGTAAGCATGTCTAACAAAATTCGGGATGGGATTATTCGAAATAAATTTTTCCCTTCAAGATTTTTCAGCAGCATGAAAACAGAATTTCGATGATTCCAATAGATCTTTTTATAACTATCGTAGGAAATGATGCCACCACCATAATGATACACCAGCGATTGTGGAACCACACCGAGTTTATAGCCTACCAGATTTATGCGATAACAGAGATCAATTTCTTCCATGTGATGCACAAAGTCAACATCCATATCGCCACTTTTTTTAAGTGCTTCAGCGCGCACAAACATGGCAGCACCAGTTGTCCAAAAACAGCGTTGAATATCGTTATACTGTCCTTTATCCTCTTCAATAGTGTCGAACATTCGTCCACGGGTAAAAGGGTAGCCATATTTGTCCATGAAGCCACCAGATGCACCTGCGTATTCAAATTTTTCAGGTTCCAGCATCGATACCAATTTTGGCTGTAATGCACCAATATTTTCATCTTTTTCAGCTTCTTCCACCAAGGGTTCAATCCAGGCTTTATCTACTGAAACATCATTGTTTAAAACAACAAAGTATTTGCCTTTTGCGAATTTAAAAGCATTGTTATAGGCTAAGCTAAAACCACCATTTACCCCATTTTGAAAAATTTCTACCTCTGGATATTTTTCTTCTGTATAAGCCACACTATCATCTGTCGATTTATTATCAATCATGATGATTTCGAAATTGGAATAAGTGGATTTTAGTAAGCTACAAAAACAGTCGTCAAGAAATCGTTTGCCGTTGTAGTTTAAAACCAAAACACTTACTAAAGGTGATTTTTGTTGATTCATTTTCTCTCTGTTCTGAATTATGGAGCAAAAATAGTATAAGATTAAAGACAAAAAGAACAAAGACAAAAGACTTATTCATGGTCTATCTTTTCTCTTTCAAAGTCTTTTCGTCTTTCCCAGTCTTTCTTTCATGTTTCCACCTTTTATGAGACCATAGCCAGCCGTCAGGATATTTTCGGATGGCCTTTTCCAATAATTGAACATATTTAGCGGAAATTTCATGCTTCTCCTCATTTTTCAGGTTTGCAGAAACTTCTTCAACTTGAAATTCGTATTTTCCTCTTGACAAGCGGATCATATCAATAAAATAGACGGGAAGGTTTAGTTTCATGGCCAGCTTTTCAGGTCCGGTAAAAAACATAGCATCCTTGTTTAAAAAATTTATCCAAAAATGCTGATCTCCTTTTGTAGGCGACTGATCATTTAAAAATGTTAAATACAGACCTTCATTTCTATGCTGAAATAAGAAACGGGAAACTTGCTTGGCAGGAATGTATTTCATATTAAAGTTATGACGTATTTTATGCCATAAAAACTCGAATGTTTTTGATTTGAAAGGCTTATAAGCACCATAAAATGGATGGCGTAAAACCATGCTCAAATATTGGCCGCCCAGTTCAAAATTTCCTCGATGACCGGTGATAATAATGGCACCTTTATCTTCTTGATAAAACTTCTCATAGGCTACATCTTCTCTGAATCTGATCATTTTTCTTAATCTCGATTCCGATAGAGTCAATAGTTTAATCGACTCCATAAATACTTCTGTATAATTCCGGTAGAAATTCCTTTTAATTTGATTTATTTCCTTTGTTGATTTTTCAGGAAATGATTGTTTCAAATTTGCTGTTATAATCTCCGACCGGTATTTTACAACAACATTCAAAATGAAATTAATGATGAAAGCTATCCCATATATTAATGGGAAAGGCAAAATTGCGATGATGTATAAAAGGACTAAAAAGATGTATTTCATAGTCGTAATTCGACTGTAAAAATCGTTAAAAAAGAGGAATTCTCGTGTGTGAGGTATTGAGAAATATTACTGCCCGAAATCATCATCCAAAAAATCGCCAAAGACATCGTCATCAGTTGGATTTATATTATTGTAACGACTAATGGTATTTTTCCAATCATTATTCTTCACTTCTCCGCTGGCATCAGAATGAATAAGTTCGTATTCATCCATAGTTCCGGTTCGGTTAAAGAAAATGAATTTTTTATTTTGCTGGAAATCATTTAGTCGGTAGTAATGCCAAATTTGATAGGGATAGGAAAGTATGGCATTTTCAGATTCAACAACACTATTTGGAGGGCCGTATTCCATATATACGCGACCACGATCCGTTAAATAACCCTTCCGTAATTGCGTTCCAAATATTTTATTGCATTCCTCAATTTTAACCAGATATAGATACCACGCTTTTGCCGGGTTTTCTTTATTTCGGTTAATCCAAAAAGCATATAAAAATTCAGATAACTCATCTTTATCATTTTTCCTTTTGATTAAAGCAGCTTCTTGAATTTCATCATGATTTGAAATGACGTATAAATAATCTAAATATTCAATTAATTGTTCGCGGCTATATCCTTTGATAATTTGTGCCAGAAGTTTTTTGCTATCCACTTCGGGGTCTTCCACAATCACATTGCTTTTTTCCTGTTTCGAAAAATAGGCTGATTTTGAGGCTAGTTTTACATTTTTGCTATTGAATACTTCGGCAACCAGTTCGTAGTTTCCAATTGGTAAATCACGAATCAAAAGAGAACCAAGTAAATAATTGGTCGAATAAACTTTCAGTCGTTTGGTGTGTTGAAAATCGACTAAATTCATGGAATCCATTCGTAAATAGTACTTGACAAACAAATTTTCTTCCTTGATAAATTTATCGGCATTGTAAAATTCTAAATAGAAATACAGTTTTTCCTGTCGTGACGAATAGGAATTAAAGACGTTTGGAATGACATTGTAAGTATTACGGGTAAACGAGTTTTTTGTATGAGATGAATAAACTGTATCTGAAAACAATATGTCTGAAAAACTTATGAAGCTATTTTTAAATCGTGTACTTACAATTGAAGCATAATACGTGTTGTTTTTCTCATTGTGATTGTCCGTAATCCAAACTTGAAAATTATAGGTTCCATAGGGCAATACAACTCGTAATAGATCTGTTAAGGCAAAGTTTAAATCAGCTGTATCTGCAAATTCAGGACTAACAATATTGAATTCTCCTGAAGCATAAATACTGTCATCGTAGGAATACTCAAGCTTTACATTAACAGAGGCAGTGTATTTATTCTGTTCATTAATTTTGAGATCGATACTTGAAATAGGAACCTTGAGGTAAAGCTCTGCAAAACTACTTTTATCGGTGTTTTTAAATACACCATGATTGATGAATACCACAATTGCATGCGATTGAATTGTAGCAAGAGTGAAGATTAATACCAAGAGTATAAGTGATCGAAGGTGTACAGATTTGTTGTTCATAGCCAGCTTTTTAAAGGTTAAAATTAGTTATATTGTTCATGATTCACAAAGGAAAATAAGAATCTAACCATTTGGCTGAGCAAAGTAGTTATTTAAATGAGCATTTTATGATTTGAATTCTAACTTTGTTGTTAAAATTGATCATATTGTGAATGAGAAACTGATTATTGAACCACATTATTTGCCAACAATTCGCTATGTAAGTTATTTGTATCATGCTACATATTTTATTTTAGATGACGAAAGTTTATTTCAAAAGCAGAGTTATCGGAATCGGACATATATAAGTGGAGCAAATGCCCCACTTTGTTTAATTGTTCCGGTGAAAAAAGGAAAGTCGAAGCAGGCATTTAAAGAAGTGCAAATTGACAATAGTACAAATTGGCAGCATATACACTGGACATCATTTTTTTCTGCTTATAATAATTCCCCTTTCTTTGAACATTATCGATCCATTTTTGAACCTTATTATTTCAAGAAGCATACTTTTCTATTGGATTTGAATTTGATGTTATTGCATGAATTAGTGAAGGCATTGAATTTGGAAACTCAACTATTATTACTTTCTGAAAGTGAAAAAAGCAATGATTTTATTGATTTCAGAAACAATATTCACCCCAAGGAAAAATATAATTTAATAGATAGTCGATACATTGAGCAAGAGTATATACAAGTGTTTAGCGATCGGTTTGGATTTCAAAAAGGTTTGAGTGTGCTGGATTTACTATTTAGCGAAGGACCCAATGCCAATCACTTTTTGCAATCGAATTTTAGCTTTTAATTTCTTCGTAAATACCAATATTCGTATACTTAGCAATTCGATTATCAATTCGTTTTTGAGGACTGATTGCTTTTAGTTCATCCAAATGTTTAATAACTTCTTTCTTGAGATTTAAATAAACTTTTTCAGGATCTTTATGTGCACCTCCTAAAGGTTCTTTGACCTTTCCATCAATGAGTTTAAAATTGCATAAGTCTTGTGCAGTTAACTTCATTTGATCGGCAGCTTTTTCCTTATGATCCCAATTATTCCATAAAATAGATGAACAAACCTCTGGTGAAATAACTGAAAACCAAGTGTTTTCCAACATTAACATGCGATCGCAAATAGCCATAGCCAATGCACCTCCTGCAGCTCCTTCTCCGATAATGATGGAAATGACAGGAACTTTAAGCATCATCATTTCCTGTAAATTAGTTGCAATGGCTTCTGCCTGACCATGTGCTTCTGCTTCCAGTCCTGGTGATGCTCCCGGGGTGTCGATCAAGGTAATGATTGGCTTGTTGAATTTTTCTGCCATTTTCATCAATCGCAATGCTTTTCGGTAGCCTTCGGGATTCGACATACCGAAATTACGTTTTTGTTTTTCTTTCATCGAACGTCCCTTTTGGTGTCCGATAATCATGACTGTTTGGTCATTAAAATTTGCAAAACCACCTACAATGGCTGCATCATCTCCACCATTTCTATCGCCATGAAGTTCAATAAAATCAGTGCAAATATGGTCGATATAGTCCATGGTGTAGGGACGGTCAGGGGGGCGGGACAATTGTACCTTTTGCCAACCCGAAAGGTTGGAATAGATATTTTTTTTGAGCTGGTGTAATTCAGATTTCAGTTGCTTGATCTCGTTGCTTTTTTGCTCTTTATCTATTTTCGATTCTTTCAGTTTTTGAATTTTATCTTCCTGGTCAAGAATCGCTTTTTCAAAATCAAGCATGCTGTATTCTTTTAAGTGTTTGAAGTCGGAAGTTAAATTTAACCTTTTTCAATCAAAAGATCAAGTTTGCTCTGTCTACTTCTTAAAATGATCCAATATGGCTTTAAGAATGGCTATGCCGGCAAATCCTATCGCAATAAAACCAATCCATTGTTGTTCGGCCCAGAATTCGACAGCGATAAACAAGGCCAATGCCACAATAATGACTGTGCTAATCAGCGTATTGTATTTAATAACAAATGCTTTTTGTGCAAAAGCTCTTTTAAGGATAAAGATCAAAGCTAAAACGATAACAATAATATGTTTTGCTTCCAGTGTTTCGGGAAATGATAGCATCAGATTGAATTAAAATAATAATGTTCTAAGTTTCATGTAAAGGTCGGTATTTTTATAAACACCAGAAAAGTTCTCTGCTCCCGGACCATTGGCAAAAACAGGGACTAAGGCTGGCGTAATTCCATTGTCCTTTATTTTTAATGAAATTTCATTGTTTTTATTCTCTATTTCAATAAGTCCGCGGTTATAACTGGATGTTATTATTAACAAGCTTTCACGGTCAGAGCCTACATATTTTAGCAACTGCTCAATGAATAATTCCATATCCTTTAATTCAGCTAATAAATAGTCAGGATCGTTAGCCTGACAAGCCCAATCAATATGTGTTAGATTTACCAACATAAAATAACCATTATCATCTTTCACTAAAGTTCGAAATGCTTTGTGCCAAGCGATTTGTAGATATTCTCCACGTAGTCCGGCTTTATCGGGATGATCCGTAAAAACAAGTCCAGCTACCTTTTTAGCTCTACCTTTTTCAAGTTTTCCAACTTGCTCATAAAGTTTGTAGCCTTTTTTTCTGAGATCTTTGGTCAAATCCTCTCCATCTGAACGCTTGTTGAAATACTTCAGTCCGCCTCCTATAAAAACATCCAAATCAGCTTCAAGAATGCTGGAGGCAATTCTTTCTCTTTTTTGATAATTCGATTGATGGGCGAAAAATGCTGCTGAAGAAGGATAAGTGATGGATGATGTGCTGACAATACCAACTGCTTTATTTTCTTTTTTTGCAGATTCCAGAATATTTGTCACATCATTTTTATTTTTATCTTTTCCAAGTCCGCCAGGATACGTTTCTGTTCCACAGGCAATTTTCGAGATTGAAGAAACAGGATTGATTTGAATACTTGTTGTATCGTGTATTTGCAAAAAGCCCGTATGGGAAAGATTGAAAAGGTTTGATTTGCCACCATTTGCAACAGCAGAAGCGGTTAGGTGATCCATTCCAAATCCATCAATGACAACTAAAATAATATTTTTAGGTTGCTGAACTTGAGCGCTTGTTTGGCAGCTGATCCAGCTTAAGATGACTAGGATGATAATTGTTTTTTTATACATTCTGTTTTGTTAAACACATTTATAATAGTTTCCAGGAAAAGCTTTGATTATATTTTTAAATTCAAGATCCAATAGTTTTAGTGAAAGTTCAGAATCTTTCCATTCTGTGATTGCAACAATTTTATCGATATGGCATTTTCCATTTTTGTTTAAGTATTCAACGAGTAATTTCTCATTTTTGTCTAATTCCGACCAATTTATTTTTGTTGACTTTTGGGTATTTGGTTTAATGTCCCAACCAAGGGAATAGGCAATGTCGTTTGCATTGTGAATCAAGCTGGCTTTATTCAATTTGATAAAGTGATTACAACCAGCCGAAAATTCAGCGTCAGTTCTGCCAGGTGTTGCAAAAACCTCACGATTATAGGAGAACGCAATATCTGCAGTAATTAATGCTCCACCTCTTATTCCTGATTCAATAACTACTAAGCCATCAATCATTCCTGCAACAATTCGGTTACGTTCTGGGAAATTGGCTTTATCGGGCTTAGTACCTGAGATATATTCAGACAATATGCTCCCCTGATTTGTAATATCACTAGCTAAGGATCGATGTTGGGATGGATAAATGGTATCCAATCCATGCCCTAAAATTGCCACTGTTTCCATTCCATTTTGTAAAGCAGTTTTATGAGCTAATTGATCAATTCCAAATGCTAAACCACTAACCACACATGCTTGATATTCTTTCAGTTCGGTAACAAGTTGTTCGCATACTTTTTTGCCATAATCGGTTGCTTTGCGTGTACCAACAACACCAATCATTCTATTTTGATTCAGATTACAGTTTCCTTTACTGAATAAAACTAGAGGAGCATCATCAATGTGCCTTAATCTGTCGGGATATTCATCCTCGTAATAAACTAAAACATTGATGTTGTTTTTCTGAATAAACGCAATTTCTTTCTCTGCTCTTTCAAAATCTTTAAAATTCAGAATTGATTCAGCTATAATTTTACCAATTCCGGGTATTTTTTCCAGCGACCTTCTTTTTTCATAGAAAACGGCTTCAGGATTACCACAATAAGCAATCAGGTTTTTAGCCAGTTTTGAACCAACATGAGGTGTTAGTTGTAATGAAATTAGGTATGTTAGCTGATCTGTTTGCATTGTTTAATGTCCGCTATACTCAACCAAATATTTGTAGTTAAAGGCTTCCAGTTTTTTTCGACCTCCTAAATCAGGCATGTCGATAATGGTGGCTACACCAACAATTTCAGCATTCAATTTTTGAGCAAGTTTTACACCAGCCAATAATGTTCCGCCTGTTGCCACCAAATCATCCACAATTAATACCCGATCTCCTTCAAGAAAAGCATCTTTATGAAGTTCAACTTTATCGCTTCCATATTCTAAGTCATATTCTTCCACAATCACATCAGCTGGTAATTTTCCAGGTTTCCTAACTGGGACGAAGCCACAGCCTAATAGGTTGGCTAAAGCCCCTCCAACAATAAAACCGCGTGCTTCAATGCCTAAAACATAATCGATTTTCTTATCCGCATACCAAGATGCCATGGTTTTCAGGACATAGTCAAATGCCTCAGCATTTTTGAACAATGTAGTTACATCATGGAATAAAATTCCTTCTTTCGGAAAATCGGGAACATTGCGTATGTATTTTTTTAGATTCATTTATTTAAGTTTTTGTTGTTGATGCTGTCTTAAAAGTCCATCAGGTTGTCATTCTCGCGAGTGCAGGAATCTCTAAGTTGTTGGTTATGAGATTCCCATTTTCATGGGAATGACGCCAAGGTATAGGTTTTCAGACTTTTGATACAGCCTCCTTAAAAACGATATTTTCAGAACACAAACTACTTCTGTAATATTCAGGAGTTTTAATATAGCGAAACTGATTAGTGATTTTATGCAAATTTCACTATTTATTCACTATAAAAGATATCAATTAAAGAGAAAATCATGCAAATTCAGGAAATAAAGATAAGATACATTTCTCGTTTGCTTCACAGATTCCCCTTTCGGTTATAAGGCCACTTAGCAATCTGGCAGGCGTAACATCAAATGCAAAATTGGCTGCTTTTGTATTTTCAGGGCAAATCAATATTTCATGAATTTCTCCCTTAGAAAGCCCTTTCATATATTTCACTTCATTCTCATCGCGTTCTTCGATCGGAATCTCTTTTAGCCCATCACTCATGTTGAAATCGATAGAAGAAGAGGGAGCTGCCACATAAAATGGAACATGGTTGTCCTTAGCCGCTAAAGCTTTCAGGTAGGTCCCGATTTTATTAGCAACATCACCCTGTCGTGTTGTTCGGTCTGTGCCTACAATTACGATGTCGACCATTTTATGTTGCATCAAATGACCTCCACTATTGTCGGCAATTAATGTGTGAGGAACACCATGCTGACCTAATTCATATGCAGTTAATGATGCTCCCTGATTTCTGGGTCTGGTTTCATCCACCCAAACATGCACCGGAATGCCTTTGTCATGTGCAAGATAAATAGGAGCAGTTGCTGTACCATAATCAACAGTAGCCAGCCAGCCAGCATTGCAATGGGTTAAAATATTGACAGGTTTTTGTTCATTTGAATTGTAAATATCTTCAATCAGTTTCAGGCCATGTTCACCTATTTTCTTGCACTGATCAAGTGTTTCAAGTTTAATTTCTTTTGCTTCATTAAGAATGAACTCTGTAGATGAATTTTTTTCAAATTTAACTTTTTGGAGGATTCTATTTACTGACTTAGCTAAATCGATTGCTGTTGGGCGACTGGCTTTTAATTGCTTGGCAGCTTCATTGATACCCTGTTTTTCTTTTGCAGCTAAATACATCCCAAAAGCTGCAGTAACACCTATTAAAGGAGCACCACGGACAATCATATCTGAGATTGCGAAGACTGCTTCTTCAAGGTTTTTGAGTTCAATGGTTTTAAATTCAAAAGGGAGCAGACGCTGATCAATAACCCAGACTTTTTTGTTATTGTCCAGCCAGATTCCTTCGAAATATTGATTTGCGATATTCATGAGATAACTTTCATTCGAAGATAGGATTTACACAGAAATACATTTTGATTTTAAGAAATTTATTTACACCTAATCAAGCAATTGATTATTATAGAAAGAAAATATCAAAAAGTAGTAGTTTGGTTTACCTCAGATTTGCCAACTTTTTAAAAGTTGTCAAATCTCACCCAGCCTCAAAATCGTATGTGGTGTTTGTTAAAAAGCATTTAAATTTCTCCTGTAAAAAACATAAATTTTGTTCAAAATAAAAATGCAAAATTCATGTATATTTGATAAAAAAACAAAATGAAAAAAACTCTTTTCCTTATTTCCATACTTTTATTAGTTCATACTTCTTTGCATGCACAGGAGAGTTGGCAAGGCATACTGAGTGGGCAGCAAGTATCAACCATCAAAGCAATTCAGCATAATATTTGGATTGGTACAAAAAATGGTGGATTGATCGTTATAAACAAACAGACTAATCAAACTACCTATTATAATAAAGTAAATTCAAAATTACCATCGAATACAATTACGTCAATTGATGAAAGTAGCATGGGAATAGTCTGGATTTGTACTTCTAGCGGAAGTGTTCGGATTGACAATGGTGTATGGGAAATATATCAATCGCAAAGCTCCGAGATTCCTGCTGATGAATTATATGTTTCTCATATTGATAAGCAAGGAAATTTATGGCTAGGTGGAACTAATATCCTGATCAAATACGATAATAAAAATTGGAAGTCATTTGATCACAACAAAAAGGAATTACCCCTGTATGGTGTGTCAGATATTAAATCTGATCAAAATGGAATGGTTTGGCTTGCCGGACTTGGAGGTATTGTCAGCATCGATACTAAAGACAGCATGACCTATTATACCAGTTCAAATTCCAATTTGCCGGGTTTTCTTAATTTCAAATTATTAATTGATAATGACAATAAAGTTTGGGCATCGTATAAATTAGATTACGAGAGTGGTTTTGTTTTACTGCAAGGTTCTGTGTTGAAAAAATACCAGATCAATTATGAGGCCTATATCAATTCGATGTATTGCGATCAGGATGGTGTTTTCTGGATAGGAACAACCAAAGGATTATATAGCTTTAAAAATGATACGCTAATTGGAGTGAATTTACCAATCATATGTGAAGTAAATACAATTGATTTTGATGAAGATGATGTTATGTGGCTGGGGACTTCAAAAGGATTACTTTCATTTGCAAACGAAAGTTGGAAAAATCATGAAACATCTCAATATGGCAAATTTGATTCACCGATAAATCAAATAACTGAAATCAATGGTGAAATAACAATAGCTACAGAAGGATCTATTTATGGTTGGGTAAATAATGGCTTGACAAATTTAAGTGAAGAGGTTTATAATATTTATGGGATTAATCACATAACAACAGATTTGTCTGGTCGCATTTGGTGCGCGACCTATCGGTTAGGAGGAAGCCTATTAGTGGGGCCTTATGAGTTTGATGGTACTAATTGGATTCGTCATAATGTTCGTGATATGGGCAAAGATTATCATTTGGTAATAGACATTGCTGTTGATAAATTCAATAACAAATGGTTTAGTTTTAATTCGTTTGGAAATGGCTTTTGTTTGGCAAGGTATAATGACTTTTACTGGACATTTTATAGCAAAAATAATCATTTATTTGAACCCTATGTAAGATCTCTTGCAACTGATGTTGAAGGTTTCGTATGGGCTGCAAGCCCTGATGGCTTAGGTTTTTTTGATGGTAACAATTGGTTGCTACTCACAACTGATAATTCTGATTTTCCCAGTAATAATATTCAGCTGGTCAAATACGACAAGCAGAGTAAGTTGATTCTGATTGCAAATACCGATGGCATACTTTCAACATATGATGGCAATTCATGGAGTCAGTATGATCCCAGATATTCAGGATTAGAATTCGATTGGATCAATGATATGATTTCAGATAGAAATGGTGACTTGTGGATTGCTACCAATAAAGGTTTGATCAAATATGACAATTTAGGCCAATGGAAATATTTCAACAGCCTCAACTCTCCCTTGTCAGAAGATCAAGTAATGAGTGTTTATGTTGATGCTGAAAATACAAAGTGGATTAATTTGAGATATAGTATTCTGCTTCTTAATGATCCAGTACTTGCAGGTTTACAAGACTATCCTCTTATTTATCCGAATCCTGCCAGTCATCAGGCAACTATTGCATTTAGTTTAGAGGCAAAGGAAAAAGTGCAGATTCGTATTTTGGATATATCTGGGAAAATGATTGATGTTGTATTGAATGAAATTTTAGAAGCAGGAGATTATTACAAAAACCATAATTGTTCAGAACTACGGAATGGTACTTATTTTTACCAAATTCAGATAGGGGATCGAACAACAACCAGTAAACTTGTTGTTATTAATAATAATTGAAGCGACAAAACTACTTTTTAGTTTGACTTTTTACTGAGGAAATTGCTTTTTCAATTTCATCCGCATCTCCCAGATAGTAATGTTTGATTGGATTTAGCTCGTCATCCAGTTCATAAACCAAAGGAATTCCTGTTGGAATATTAAGGTTCATAATATCGTTATCACTCATTTTGTCAAGAATCTTAACAATGGCTCTCAGGCTATTTCCATGAGCGGCAATGAGTAGTGCTTTGCCTTCTTTGATATCTTTGGTAATAACTTCTTCCCAGTAGGGTGTTAGCCTGTCAATGGTGTCTTTTAAACTTTCGGTAAGTGGAAGTTCAGCCTCTGTCAATTCTTTATACCGAATATCATGTCCAACATAACGCTCATCAGTTTTTTCCATGGCAGGAGGTTGAATGGCAAATCCCCTTCTCCATTTGTGCACTTGCTCTTCTCCATGTTTTTCAACGGTCTCGAGTTTATTCAAGCCTTGCAGGGCACCATAATGACGTTCATTCAGTTTCCAGGATCGTTCAACAGGAATCCACATTTGATCCATTTCGTCCAATGCAATCCATAAAGTACGGATAGCTCGTTTTAAAACGGAGGTGTAGGCCTTATCAAAATAAAAATGGTTTTCTTTTAATACTTGACCTGCTTTGTGTGCCTCCGACAGTCCTTTTTCAGATAAGTCAACATCTTTCCAGCCTGTGAAACGATTTTCCTTATTCCAACTACTTTCTCCATGCCGCAGTAAAACAAGTTTCTTCATGTCATTACAATATTACTTCATGGTGTATGCAACCATAAAAGCGAGCCTATAGTAAAAAATTAATAGTTAATATTCATCTTCATTAAAGAAGAATTCATCATGAGTGGGATAATCCGGCCAGATTTCATCGATACTTTCGTATGGATCACCATCATCCTCAAGCTCCTGTAAATTTTCCACCAACTCAAGAGGAGCTCCGGTGCGAATCGCATAATCAATTAGCTCATCTTTTGTTGCCGGCCATGGAGCATCTATCAAATATGACGCTAATTCCAGTGTCCAATACATATAAAATGCGTTTTAGATTTTCGGCAAATATAACAATTTAGAATAAATACAATTAATTAAATACAATTTTTTAAAAGCACTCCATTTTATTGTCTTACAGGCCATTAAAAACAGTATGTTGTATCAGCTTCTTCCTGCAATTTACAAAACTATTTTCTAAATAAATTATGCAATTTTCAGATTATTTATATTCTATTTTGGTCTAGTTTTTTATCAAACCAAGTGCCTTAAAGAGGATAATAAGGGTTTACTTGAATACTTTGTCTCCTAGAATCAAACTATGTTTTCTGATGTCATGCAAATTACATTGATTGTTTTGTCCAATTCCAATATAATCGAAACAGCTATTTCCACTCAAATTTATGTAAGTGGACGTATTGATGTTATTTTTGCAGAAATTTGCAGCAAATAGAAAAAGACCTTAAAT
>JABINZ010000185.1 GCA_018698135.1 Bacteroidota bacterium | reverse complement strand
TCAAATTCATTATACTTCGAGCTTTCAAAATGATTTATAATAGATTCAGGTAATTTTTCATAATCAATAACAATAGCAGTTTCTATCCATTTACCATTACTACCAAAGGTTACATCATACCATTTGTTGTCATTAAAATAGGAAATTATGTAATTGCTGCCTTCTTGCATCCAGTCTTCTGAAGTTGCTTTGGGGCACTTTTTTGTGAAGCCCTTAAGTACTTTTTCAGGCAAAACAGTATCTTGCACTATCACCTCCTGTGCAAAGGTAGTAGCTGAAAAAATGATAAAAGTAATTATAACAAGCATTGACTTCATACAAAAAACTTAAAATTGCGATAAAAAAGACATTCAATTCAGCACTTAAGTTATTGCCTTTTGTGTAATTATTTGTCCTTGCGTTGGCTTAATTGAACCAAAGCTTGTTTTACCTGCTCAACAGGCAATTTGCACGCATTATCCTGACAAACATATATCAGACTTTTACCTTTCACAAATCTATTCTGTAAAACGGATAACTCATCATTCTCCTTTGTACTTCCTGCAAAAAGGACGTTTGCAAAATAAGTATCGTTCAATTCATTTTTTATTTTTAATGCATTTTTACCACATACAACCACTTCGTATGATGGATATAATTCATTCAATTGCAGTCTAAACCAATTTGCATGATAGGCAGGATGCTCTTGAATTTTTGATTGAACACCCAATAGCATTTGATTTGCATGTTCCAGGTAGTCAGTTCGACCCAAAATCTTCCCCAGCTTAAATAGATTATGTGCCATCACAGAATTTGGTGAAGGAATTACATTGTCGCCAACATCTATATGTTTAGCTACTAACTCATTTGAATGCGCATTAGAAAAGGTAAAGTAACTGCTTTTGGGATCTCTAAAATTTGCCAATACAAATTCATTAAGCTTTATTGCCTGCTCTAAATATTGGATATCAAAAGTACTTTGATAAAAATCCAGAAATGCTTGAATAAGCAAGCTGTAATCTTCTAAAAATGCATTTATACTTGATTTTCCATTTTTGTAGTTTCTCATTAATTGATCTTCAATGATAAACTTGTCCTGAATAAAACGAGCGTTATTCTCTGCCAATTTTAGAAATTTTTCATCTGAAAAAGAATTGTATGCATCCACCAAGGCTGAAAGCATTAGTGCATTCCATGAGCAAAGCATTTTATCATCCAATCCGGGTCTTATCCTTTTTCCTCTTGCTTCAAGTACTTTTTTTGCCGATGCTTTTATTTTTTCTTCAGCCTCTTTTTCTTCAATTTGGAATTTGCCTGCAATTGATTTCAAATCATCCCGAATTAATAAAATATTATGATTTTTTTCCCATAAGCCCTCTTTCCCAACTTGATAGTAAGCCTTAAATAGTTTTGAATCATCGCCCAAAATATCATCTATTTCTTTTTCGGTCCAAACATAAAACGTCCCCTCTTCTCCTTCGCTATCTGCATCCAAGGCTGAATAGAATCCATATTCTTCTGACATTAATTCTCGTTGAAGAAAATCGATTGTTTCATAAACTACCTTTTTATAGCTTGGATTCTTAGATTTTTGATAAGCGTGAGAATATAGGCTAACCAATTGAGCATTATCGTAAAGCATTTTTTCAAAATGAGGTGCTTTCCACTGTTTATCCGTAGAATAACGGGCAAAACCGCCTCCTATCTGATCGTAAATCCCACCCTTTGCCATGTTATTCAGCGTGATATATAATTGTTTGGATGCGTCTTCATTTTTAGAAAGGATAGAATAATCCAATAAATATTGAAATACAACGGGCATTGGAAATTTATTGCTGCTGTTTAATCCTCCTAATACAGTATCCATAGCATTGAGTAAATTCTTGTTTGCTTTTTCTGCTAACTCAGCAGTCAATACGTTATCTGACTTTTCTTCGATCAGATTCATTTGAGAAATACCACTTAATAACTGTTCCGCATACTCCTCCACCCTATTGTGCTGCTTGTTATACAATTCAGATACTTGCTTGAGAACACCTATCCATTTATCTTTTGGAAAATACGTACCGCCATAAAATGGACGACCATCAGGCATAGCAAAGGCATTCAGCGGCCATCCTCCTTGTTGTGTCATTAACTGAACAGCATTCATGTATAAATTATCTACATCAGGTCTTTCTTCCCGATCTACTTTTATACAAATGAATTTTTCGTTCATCAATATAGCTACTTCCTCATTTTCAAAACTTTCTCTTTCCATTACATGACACCAATGACAGGCTGAATAACCTATACTTATCAAAAGAGGCTTATTTTCTTTTTTAGCCTTTATCAAAGCTTCTTCTCCCCATGGATGCCAATTTACCGGATTGTGGGCATGCTGTAATAAATATGGACTACTTTCATGAATTAAGGCATTGCTATGTTTATGTACTTTCATATTTCCCTCTTTATTCTTGTTTTCCTGGCAGGATGCATTAAATATTAATAAAGTTAATGTAATTATCAGCGTAAATTTCATGAGGTGGATTAAGTTGGGCTCCCTAGAAGCAAAAACAAATCCAGTTTCTCACATATGATAATAGTATCACTGTAATTAGTTAAAATATTAAAGGCTTTTATTTAAATTTGACCAATCCTAATTGATACAATTATACAAATAACATTCTATGTTCTACGGTTACTCAGCATATAGCAGCCAAAGT
>JABINZ010000184.1 GCA_018698135.1 Bacteroidota bacterium | reverse complement strand
CCAACGAAACTTGAAATGGAGGAATACTTAGCTGCGGAAAACGAAATTGATGACGAACCTGCCTGAAGACAAAAGCTCAATGGAGAACAAAATGAGTTGATCATAGAAGCGTTACCGGCACCAAAAAACAGAGATAGAAACGAGTGGAATAAAAGACTTTGTTTAATTAATTTCAATTCTATGACTCTTACGACACCAAGACAACGAAGAATACTAAATTCAACTGAAGTATAATCATTTGGAATTTGTTTGTGAATTATAATTGGATTCTCTTTTGAATTACCTGTCTATCAGAAATTTGGAAATTTATATCAAGATCACTTTTTACTATTTTTTTTAAATTCATAATGCCAATTTCTTTTTTTATAACTGTTATGCTGATCGGAGTTCGACCGCTCTATTATTTTATTGAGTCGCGTAGCTTGATGTTTCTCTTTGATAATTCTTTGCACGCTGCACAATTTTTTACTGAGCATAATATTGAATTGTGAATAGGAGTTCTGTTGAATATTTCTTCTCCAACCCCACAGGAGCAATATCTATAGCCTACACCGGTAGGTACTAACCCAGTGTTCTTGCATCTAAGGCAGAAAACCTTAAGCATTATTTCACCTCTTTAATTATGTGATCTGTTCAATAATTAGTTATATTGATCTATTTATTTTGCGAATTTGAATGGTATCCGACCAGATAAATAAAAAAATCTGATTCAAAAAATTTGTAACAATATTTCAGAACTCAGTAAAGATATTTATAAATAAATTTTAGTAAAAATATAATTGATTCAGGAAGAATCTGGCGGGGTATTGTTTTAAAAATAGTGGCGGAGTCGGCGGGATCAGACGGGGTAAAACTGGCAACAAAAAAAAGACGCTACATAATTGGCACTTAACCTAAAAAAAATAACCCCTCTCCATTACAGAAAGGGGTTATTATAATCCAGCACCTTCACCACCAAATCATTCCACATGCACGTAATCCATCGTCACACAAAGAAGATTATCATAATCCCCAAACATAGCTTCTTTCAGATATTTATCCACGTACTCATTATCAGCTCCAGCTTGTTGAAGTGCATCTTTTACACGACCCATTATAGAGAATGCATTACCATCGGTATCGATAAGTTTCACGGTTGGTTTTTCTGTTGGTTCTGTCATGATTTTATTTCCTTTTTCCTTGAAATTATTTTAGGTTTCAGAAGAAGTCTTGTGTATTCCTTGGTTTCACACATTTTACAAAAGGTTTTGTTGGATATTTTTTGACCTTCTCTAAATCCTGATACCCTGATGTGCTCCTCACATTCGTCACAAACATAAATTGCATAACCTGGTATAATTTTACCTGCTTTATTATTTTTCATTCATCCTCCTTTAAATCACGCAAAGATAAGCTTTCTCATGCGATTTTTAATTGTTTCGATAATTCCAGAGTCAGCCATGGAATAATATCTATCGCCTATAATTATATGGTCGTGCAGCTTAGCATCCATACTCAGAAGGGAAATCCCGACTTTCATTGTAACTTTTTTATCCTCTGTTGTAGGTTCCGGATCTCCTGAAAGATGATTGTGGACCAGGATAACTGCTGTTGCTTTTAGCGAGATAACCCGTTTTATAATTTCCCGGGGATACACCATTGAATAATTGATCGTGCCATCAAACATCTTTTCAATAGCCAGGACCCTGTTTTTAACATTCAGAAAGATACAATACATTCTTTCAATATCATCCTTTTCAGCGAAAATTGGTTTCATTACATGGTAAACGTCCTTTGGTGAATATAGGTGGTTACCTTTTGATGATTCCTTTATCATTGAAGCAAATACACCTGATTTAAGGTCATCCCAGAATTGTTTTTTATCCATTTGTTTAATCCTTATAAAAAAAGAGAAACCCTCAATGATTTCTCAAAGAGGGTTTTATTAAAATTTATTTGAATTGATTAAAAAATTTTAAAAATTTTCTTAGAACTTAAAGTCCTATATTTCTATCTGTCAGTTGAAGTACTGCTATTATCAGTTTTCTTGGCAACTTTTTCTGTTGGTATTTCTAATTGAAAAACTCTGGTTACAAATTCAGCTGCTTTTATTTTGGAAGCCTTTTTAGCTTTACTATTACTTCCCACTTTAGCACCTGAACTTTCACGTTTGCATTTATCTAAACCTTCTCTATCGTAGAGTCCTGTGGTGGTTTCCAACATTCTACCATCTTCAAACATTATAACTCGACATTTGGTAAAATCATCCGCTTCACGAACATCCTGTAAAGAATATGAAGCATCAAATGCATGATAGGCACCTTTATAAATGACAGCTTCTGCATCATACCCATTGTCTTTAAACTTTTGAACTAAAGGAATCCAAGGAGCTGCCGGCACCCAATTATCCTTTTCACCTAACAAGGCGAGGATAGGCGCTTTGGTAAATTCAAAGGGTTCGAAATCACTTGGCATAGAATAAAGACAAAGGTGCAGGGCAAACTGATTTTCAGTATTCATTACTTTAATAAATGGTTTCCAATGAGAATAAAGCGTGACTCCACCACCTTTGGATTCGCCTATAATACCGATCCTGTTTTTATCAATACGAGGGTGATTAGCCATTACATCAAGAGCACGGAATGCGTCAACTCCCATTTCGGCAGTAGTAACTGATAATTGATTTCCAGCAGTGGATTTTACGCCACGAGCTTTAAAGCAATCCAACTTAAAGGTTGCAATTCCCATTTTATGAAACATTTCCAGCCAGGGGTCAATACGACCTATAGCACTTTTAGTAAAGCCACCACCGGAACCATGCACATAAATCATGCATGGAATCTTTCCTTCTTTGGGTGCTGCTTTGGGTATTGTAAATTTACCATAGATTTCGATATCTTTACCATTTTCAATACCATCAAGTACATCAGGGAAATCTCCAAGATCCTTTGTTATGAATTTAATTGTTTCTGTTTTATCTCCAAATCCTGCATTTGCAAGTGTTACAGAAAAGACGATCACCAATACTACCATTAACGATTTAACAAATTTTGTCATTTGTTTTCTCCAAATAAGAAGGCTATTGTTTTAAAATTAGGTTATTTTTCAAATGCCATTATCTTTCATTTGCAGAATTGCTGACGGATGAGGATTTCGTATTGATTTCACTGGCGATTGATTCTTCTGTTGGCATCTCTATTTGGAAAACCTTAGAGATAAAAGATTTCACTTCAACCAACGCTTGTTCTTTAACTTTTTTATTTTTACCATACTTTATTTTAGACTTTTTCACACAACATTTAATGTAATTTGAATCACGACTATCCAAATTACATTTGGTATTAAGTAAAACACCATTGGGCTGCATTTTAAATCTGCAATTAAATGCATTATAAAAACTTGCATTTTTTAAGCTATATTCCGCATCAAACAAATGATAAGCTTCTGGGTATACAATGGTTTTTACTGGATAACCAGTAGCTTTTAAATTTGCAGCAAAGTCAACACATGTTTCTGTAGGCACCCAAGTATCTTTACCACCTGATAGAATAAGAATAGGAGCACCACTAAAATCAAATTCTTCAAAATCATAGCATAGAGGATATAAAGAAATATTAGCTGCAAATTTCAGATCACTCTTTATAACAGCTTTTCTAACTGGTTCCCAAGCAGTTGATATTGATGCTACACCGCCTACGCAAACACCCATAACACCAATTCTATTAGAATCAATATCAGGATGATTACTTAAAGCTTCTAATGCTTTAAGAGCATCTGTGGCCATTACCATGGATCTAACTTTGCTTGATTTTACATCGGTACCAGAAACTCCTCTTGCTTTGTAGCAATCCAGCTGAAGAGTTGCAATTCCCATTTTTTGAAAATTTGTCAACCAATAATTATTTCTTGGCCGTAATCCACCTTGATCATGGATAAATACAATTGCAGGTCTTTTATCATCACCGGGAGGTATAACCAACTTTGCTTTCAATTTTACTGACTTTGCTCCATCAAGACCATCCACCATATCTTCATATGTGGATACAGTATAGCTTGTAAATTTAATTGTTTCTGTTTTGTTGCCTGCATTTGCAAGTGTTACAGAAAATACGATTACCAATACTACCATTAAAGTTGTTTTAAAAAGTTTCATTTTTTCTCCAAATAAGAAAGCTATAATTTTAAAATAGATTACTTGTAGTTAAAATTTTAGTAATTGATGTTAATAAGCGAATCTGAATATATCTGTCAATAGGTATAAACCCCTAATTTTAGGTTAAAATTCTATATTAACAACATAAAAAAACCCTCAATGATTTCTCAAAGAGGGTCTTAATAAATTCATTTTGCGAACAGCGGTTCGTTAATTGACCATATTATTTAAACTTTGAAAATGATAATGAGACTTCATTTACATTAGAGTTATCATTATAAAAGGAACCAAGATACCAGTCATTCCCAACCTTAACTTTAAACTCGAATTTTGATTCTGCCCATTTTTCCAAAGCTTTTTGATTCAATGTTGGCACTTCATCAAAGAAAGAATCTTTTTTTACTATACCATTCGAGATTTCAGGAATTTGATTAAGATTTAATTTCACACAGTTTATCATTCCCATGTTTAATTCTCCTTTAATTGACCATGGCCAGAATATTTCCACCGGTTCTTTGCAATTTAAATGAAGATTCAGCTGAGAGATCCTTGTGCTGGGAACCCTTAGTATAAGCTTGAATGATATGAAACATTGTCTCCCCAACATCGTGTGCCCATCCCCACTCAACAGCATCCTGCTCAACTTTATTAACGTTGAACTGGCGGTTAAAACTCAGCATAGTTCCTTCCGGATTATCAACAACAGAGTCCATGGATATTTTAAATTGATCTCTTTTATTTCCAAGCTCAGAAGATACTTTCTCCAGGACATTAGGAAATTCTTCCAGGATCTTTGTGGACACATGGCGATATGACGCGGAAACGCCGGACGAGGATATAAGTCCATTAGTGCAAATAAGACGTAATACAAACGCAGATATGCTTAAACTGGCCAACCCGACTTCAGAATTTGAAATAGATATACCCGGAGTAAATTTGTCCCCGTCAATTTCAAAAGCTTTTTTTCCATCTGGAATGGAAAGTGACATAAATTCAGGATCAAGGGAACACTGGACTTTGGTTTCAGGTTTAAACCCGAGTTGATCCAGCTTATATAATGCTTCAAAATTATCAACAGGAACATATCTTGGCGTGAAGAGTGCCCGAACATCATCACCATCAAACCGGAAGAATAGTCGATCATTTTTCTCTTTCTCAATCCAATAATTTAAATTATCCGCCTGAATTTCCTGGGGGCACTTCTTTAAATAATTGTATGGAATTCCCAATCTATTGGAAATTGCTCTTTGAGCAACTGGTCTAACTGTGTGGGATTCTCCTGAGATCCTGATACGATCAAGACTATCAAATTTAATTTCAGGGACATCAATGTTTTGATCAAAGCAATTTTTACTCATGAGATCAACTTTGTCATAAACTTTTTCAAGTGTGGTTTCATGCTGCATGGTTTTTTCCTCCAGTAGTTAATTTTTTATTGTTAAATGAACAGATTTTGCATTTGGTTTTATCCTGGCACTTGCGGCATATTTTATTGGTGTCAACAATCATGGGGATATGATCAAAGACTCTTTCCATAGCTTTTGTCATGGGAATATCCAGCGCCCATGCGATTCTTCTTAAAGTGCATGAAGATTGTTGACTAAGCTCGGGTGTATACGCCATTTAATGTTCCTCCATTGGTTTGATTCTTAAAAGTGCAGTTTTCTGCGTTTCATTCTGGTAATTTAAAGATTCATTCTCAGGCCCTGTAGATTTTATTATTATGAAAATAGTTTGGGTTTGATTCTGGGAGATACACCTTTCATCTCCTGGTGTATTATATTTCCCCTGACGACTCTACAGGGTGCATATCCATACAAGCGGACGGGAGACTCCCAGATGAGTTTGATTCTAATAATAATTTTTAATTTGAGTTGAAAATTGTTTAGAATGGGATTCTTGCTGAGGAATTAAAAAGGGTTT
>JABINZ010000183.1 GCA_018698135.1 Bacteroidota bacterium | reverse complement strand
CATTTCCCTCATTCATTGGGTTTATTGTATTCGGCATTCACTTATTACACTGGTTTCAGGGTAAATAGTGGGGAGTATAAGCTAATGGGCTTAGCTCCTTATGGAAATTCAGCTTCGGCACAACTGAAGTCCTTTAAAGAGATTATTCTCAAAGAATTGGTAGATATTCGGGAAGATGGATCCTTACTCCTGAATATGAAATATTTCAATTTCGCCACAGGTTTGCAAATGACCAATGATAAAAAATGGACGAGATTATTTGGCTTACCACCTCGAATCGAAGAAATGCCAATCACGCAGGAGTATATGAATTTGGCTTTAGCCATTCAACAAATAACGGAAGAAGTTGTAATAAAACTTGCTGAAACAGCAAAAAGACTCACTAACTCAGAAAACTTGGTAATGGCTGGTGGTGTTGCATTGAATAGCGTTGCAAATGGAAAAGTACTTAAAACTAACTTATTCAAAAACATTTGGATACAACCTGCAGCAGGTGATGCTGGAGGAGCTTTAGGTGCTGCATATTTGGCCTGGTATGTTTGGAAAGGTGAAAAAAGAGTAAAAATTGAGTATCCTGACTCTATGAAGGGAGCATTCCTTGGGCCTGAATTTTATGATAAGGATATCATAGGAGTTATTCGAAAATATCAGGCTAACTACCATCATTATGATAGTTTTCAGGAGCTAATCAAATTCACAGCAGCAAAAATTAATGAAGGAAATGTAGTCGGATGGTTTCAAGGACGCATGGAATATGGTCCCAGAGCACTAGGTAACAGAAGTATTCTAGGGGATGCAAGAAATCCTGAAATGCAGAAAAAGATGAATCTCAAAATCAAATATCGAGAAGGATTCCGACCTTTTGCCCCAACTGTTCTTGAAGAAGATATTAATGAATACTTCGATATCAGCTGCCCATCTCCTTATATGCTTCACGTAATTCCGGTGTTAGATAAAAGGTTAATTCAATTACCAGAAAATTTCAGAAACATGGAATTGTATGAGCGATTATACACATTACGCTCTGATGTGCCTGCTATTACTCACATTGATAATTCAGCTCGAATTCAAAGTGTCCATAAAAATACAAATTTCAAATATTGGAGTTTGATTAATGAGTTTAAGCGTCAAACTGGATATGGTGTAATCGTAAACACCAGTTTCAATGTTAGAGGAGAACCCATTGTTTGTACACCAGATGATGCATTCAGATGCTTTATGCGAACAGAAATGGATTATTTGGTGATGGGCAACTATATTTTTGATAAAAAAATGCAGACAAACCTGAAAAACGATTCTAATTGGAAAGAAGAGTTTAAGCTGGATTAAACATCAATACGTATTATTTAAGTGTAGGAAGAATGTATTACTATTTTTTGTGGGCATAGTCGTGGTCTTTGGATTATGCTCTTGCCAAAAGGAATTGGATTTAAACAGACTTGAATACTACAATGTTCACGATTTCTTGAATTCAAAAAACTGCAATACCAAATGTGGGAACCAAGCTGAATGTGAAGGACAACTGACTCGACTTAAAGGATTTATTGATGAATTCCATACAAACCGAGAAAGCAATACTTTTTATTTATTTGACTTGAATAAGAGCAATGTAAATATTGAAGTAAAGGTAGATTCAACTATTAGCGACTTCATATTTGATTTCATACAAGCGAACAGCAAAAGCAACTTCAAAATAAAAGGAATTATTGAAGGCTACGACAGACCAACAAACTTCACATGCACAAGAGGTTTTATCATTCATTTACTGTCTGAAAAGGATTTGGAAGTAGAATAAATGAGCCATTTATCCATCTTTCAAACTTAATTGAACATTATTTTCAACTATTTATACACAGATTATTTATAAAAGCTGTGAACAAAAAGCCCTCTGGTTGCCCTAATACCACATTTCATTTTTTGCTTTGTTTATTATTATTTTCAGAAAAGCCGTTTATATGCCTTAATGTACGATTATACTCCAACAATCTTATTTTCAAGCATTTACAAAAACAAAATAATATCTATTTTAGAAATTAATTTATATATTAATAGATAATTAATGTTTTATATACATTATAAGTAAAAAAAAACATTTTTGCAAGAAATTTTACACACTAAAAGTAAAAAATATATGTAAACGTTTTTTTGCAATTGATTGATATTTCAATACATTTGCGCTTTAATTTAAATCAGAGCACAGTTTTATGGATATTTTCAAAAAGATTTCAGAAAGACCTGGACCATTAGGTCAGTATTCTTCTTATGCACATGGATATTTCATGTTCCCAACATTGGAAGGAGAGATTTCGAATCGGATGAAATTTAGAGGGGAAGAAAAAATTATTTGGAGTTTAAACAATTACCTTGGCCTGGCCAACCACCCTGAAGTTAGGGAAGCTGATGCTCAAGGAGCAGCAGAATTTGGACTTGCTCGTCCTATGGGAGCCAGAATGATGTCAGGTGATTCTCCATATCATCAACAATTAGAAAACGAATTATCTGAATTTGTTAGAAAAGATGATACTTTTTTACTCAACTTTGGTTATCAAGGAGTTGTTTCAATCCTAGATTGTATTTTAGATAGACATGATATATTGGTATATGATGCTGAGTCACACGCATGTATTGTAGATGGCGCAAGACTTCATATGGGTAAACGCTTTGCGTTTAAGCACAATGACATGGAAAGCCTTGAAAAGCAACTCCAGCATGCATCTGCACTTGTTACTGATAAAGGAGGAATCCTTGTCGTTAGTGAAGGTGTATTTGGAATGTCAGGTAATCAAGGAGATTTGAAAGGTATTGTTGAATTAAAGAAAAAATTTAACTTCAGAATATTTATTGATGATGCGCATGGTTTTGGTGTTATGGGTCCAAAAGGAGAAGGAACTCATATTCATCAGGATGTTCAGGATGAAATTGATATGTATTTCTCAACATTTGCTAAATCAATGGCCAGTATAGGTGCTTTTGTATCAGCAAACAAAGAAATCATAACTTACTTGAGGTATAATATGCGTTCTCAGATATACGCAAAGTCATTGCCACTCCCTCTTGTTATTGGAGATTTAAAACGTCTTGATTTAATCAGACGAAGTACTGAACACAAAGATAAACTTTGGGTAGTTGTTAATAAATTGCAAGAAGGACTTACAGAAAGAGGTTTAGATATAGGAACAACAAATTCATGTGTTACACCTGTTTATCTGAAAGGAAGTGTTCCTGAAGCAGCAAATTTGATTATTGACCTTCGCGAAAATTATGGTATCTTCTGTTCATTAGTTGTTTACCCTGTTATTCCAAAAGGGGAAATAATGATCAGAATTGTTGCAAGTGCAAATCATACTGATGATGATATTCAGAAAACATTAGATGCTTTCACTGAAATTAAACAAAAATTGAATGATAAGTATTACTCCACAGAGGAAGTAATATTTCCTAATAAGTAATTTTTAATCTTTTAACTTCATAAATATTTAATTATGAACAGATATGCTCAATTAAGAGAGTTATTACTCTCACTCGAAACAGATTTCATTAAATTCTATGAAAAAAACAACAAAGCTGCTGGAACAAGAGTAAGAAAAGGTATGCAGCAACTGAAAGTTTTGGCTCAGGACATCAGAAGTGAGGTTCAGGGTTTAAAGAACGATGACGAGTAAACCAGCTTAAGTAATTTTATTACTTAACCAACGTATAAATGAACTGTATAATCACATAGATTATGCAGTTTGTTTTTATGTATTATAAGATAAGAAATACCAACCATAACAGACTACTATAAATAAGCCAGGTCTTTATCGGCAGATAGGACTTTAGCTTCACTCCTTCTTTCTTGACAAAAAATATCAGTATCAATTCGTACACATAAAATGCCGATAAGGTGGCAAAAGGTACTGCAAAAATGCCAAAACGGCTAATCAGTAATAATCCCAGTCCAAAATTAACCGAAAACTCTATTGCTGAAGCATACATGACTTGTCTGTTTTTTTGCATGCCCAATAAAACTGTTTGCGGGAATACCATTCTACTGACAACTAGTAACAAATAAATATTGAATATTTTGTAGGAATCTTCAAACGTTTCGGTGAAGGCAAAGCGATAAATATACTGACTACTAAGCATCAGTACTAGCGTTAATGGAAATAGTATATGCATTAACCTTTTTGAACTATTCTTAAGCTGAGCTAAGGAGTCCTTCAATTTTCCATTGGCAATTGCATTCGCCACGGTTCCGCTTAAAACAACACTCAATGTGTTGGCCAAAATACGAGAAAGAGGAAACTCTCTGGCTCCATAACGAAATAGTGCAAATTCATGATCTGAAGCATAAGACTTTACGATAAAACCATTTACATATTCAGTACTTCCACCTATCAATAAAGTTATAATTATGGGTGTGGATTTCGATAAATAGGCTTTTACTAATGCAAAATCGAAAGATGCTTTGCCATATTTCCTGACCAAAAAAACAAGAAAGATAAATTTAAACAAAGCGAGAACAGCTATACAATATACAGCCACCAATAAGCTAGCTCCAAAAAACAAGGGAACACAAAACACCAGCAATTGAATACTAAAAACGATAATAGCGTACAGTATAATTGACTTGTTTTTCTGATTGACCAAATAGATATATTCGATCAAAAAACTGGGTGAATTAAACAAAATGAATAATCCGTATGCAATAAAAAGCGACACATTAATAGTATCGAAAAACATAGCTCCCAGAGCAATAACAGCAAAAAATGAAAGAATAGATAAAGCCGATAATGAAATAAAGGTATTGTAAATTACCGATTTTCTGTCCTCTTCGCTTTTATTGTAATAATAAGGCAAAAAAGTAGTCATCAGACCTGATACCCAAAAAAATGTTAGTCCAGTACCTACTAGTAACAATGTCTCATACTGACTGATGATTTTTGTATCCTTGTAAAACTGGGCCAGAAAAATTGAAACACCAAATACAACTGCTGTTCGAACCAATTGTACTATTTGCAGGCTAAAAACCTTATTGTCGAGTTTATTTAGCAGTAAGCTTAATCTCACAAATTCTTGAATTATGGGTTAAACAGGATAACGTATTGCCCAAATACTATCGTAATTATTCTCAATATATTGTTCAGTTATACTGATACATTCATTTAATTTCTCAACAATATCCGCTTGACAAAAGATTGGCAAGCTAACTCTTTCCAACACTTTATTAAGAACAAAGATGATAGCCTCGTTATTGGTATATTTATATAAATATCTTTTTGATCTGAATTTGTCGAAAAATGTACAAAACGACTGAATTACTGCTTCATCTTCTTTATAAAACAAATCGCCAACTTCCTGAATATCTATTTGATCTAAATCGGCATAAAATAACTCCAGAATTTGAGGTTCCTTTTTAATAATTACCCGATCAATAATCAATTCCAATAAAATATGCGCCAGAAAATGCTTTCTTTTTCGAACTGTTTCAATTTGAGAAACAGTAAATAAAGACTTAATATATTTGGTATGTGTGATAAAATAGTCTGACTGATGAAATAAGGAATCCAAATCATAATGTTTTAATACTCCTTTAACTATCTGCATATTGTATTCAGAAATTGCCTCAATATGATTCCTGTCAGTTACTTTCCACCCTCGTTTTTGAATACTCAGTAAATCGGGCAGAATTAATCCAAAATTATAATGTGGATTTCCCCTTTCTCCATCCAAATAGTAATGAGCAATAAAATTCATATAATGAAGGTTATCATATTATTGAATACAAATAGATACGTTTTAAATCTTCCATTTTACTAGAATCTAAAATCCTAATCAACCCTGAAAAAACTTAAAAGCAGTTGTTTAGGTTTATTTATCATCTGTTTTGTTCCTAAGAAAGTTAAAATAAAATTACCATTTGCCGAGTTAATTTACTTTTTGTTATCCCCAATTGTGCATCCACATGGAAACACCTAATTTTGCAAAAAAAACAATATATGAATTTTGTAGAAGAATTGAGATGGAGAGGTATGATTCATGATGTGATGCCGGGAACTGAAGAACAACTAAGTAAAAGTCTGACGACTGCCTATATTGGATTTGACCCTACCTCCGACTCCTTACATATAGGAAGCTTGGTTCAAATAATGATTTTGGTTCATTTCCAACGCTCTGGTCATAAGCCTATTGCTTTGGTTGGAGGGGCAACAGGAATGGTCGGAGATCCTTCAGGGAAATCTAAAGAAAGAAACTTATTATCCAAAGAAATTCTTGACCAGAATCTTTCAGCTATACAAAAACAATTAGAAAAATTCCTTGACTTTGATTGTGGTGAAAATTCAGCCGAAATTGTTAATAATTACGATTGGTTCAAGGAAATGAACTTTTTGGATTTCATTAGAGATACAGGAAAGCACATTACAGTAAATTATATGATGTCGAAAGAATCTGTAAAAAGCAGATTAGAAACGGGCATGTCATTCACTGAATTCTCCTATCAATTAATTCAGGGGTATGATTTTTACTGGTTGTATAAAAATAAAAATTGCAAACTTCAATTGGGTGGATCCGATCAATGGGGAAATATTGTTACGGGTACAGAATTGATTCGCAGAAAAGATGGAGGCGAAGCTTTTGCCATCACATCTCCCCTATTAAAAAAAGCTGATGGCGGTAAATTTGGAAAAACCGAAGATGGAAATGTATGGCTTAATCCAGCTTATACAACTCCCTACAAGTTTTATCAATTTTGGCTCAATACATCTGATGAAGACGCTCAAAACTATATTAAAGTATTTACACTTTTATCAAAAGAAACAATAGAATCGTTAATAGAAGAGCACAATAAGGAACCGCATTTACGTTTGTTACAAAAAAAACTTGCTGAAGAAGTTACCGTTTATGTTCACTCCCAAGAAGAGTATGAAAATGCCATTGAAGCATCTCAAATACTTTTTGGAAAAGGCACATCAGAGAATTTAGCTAAACTTGATGAGGCAACTTTCTTATCCGTTTTTGAAGGAGTTCCTCAAAGCGAACTATCACAAGCAGATATTGAAGAAGGAATTTCATTGGCCGAATTATTAGCAGAAAAAACTGATATTTTTCCTTCCAAAGGAGAATTCAAACGTTTTGTGAAAGGTGGTGGTTTATCTATCAATAAAAATAAAATCATTGATGCGGATTTGGTAATTAATGAAACGTCATTATTAAATAAAAAATACATACTTGTTCAAAAAGGCAAGAAAAATTATTACTTAATAAGCATAAACAAATGATTGACAAGGAGCTGGCTAAAACAAAATTTAAAGAAATAGATAAAGAACATCTATTGAAAGTGATAGAGGCTACCTTATTGGAATTCCCTAAGAAATTGGATTTGGTATTGAAGAATAGTAAAGATCAGTTTTTTGAGGAAACACGCTATTATGCCCGACATATCCGCGAATCCTATGCTTTTGTTTTTCATGATACAGAATTGAATAAATTCTGCCATAAAATTGAGGAAGCAGTGGATACAAACGACAGAGGGATTATCATGAACTGCATCAATGATTTGCAGAAATATGGACCAGCGTTTATTGCTGATTTGAATGCATTTTATAAAGACTTAACTACTAAAATATGAGATATTTACAAAGCTTAATCATCTTCCTTGCCCTTCCTTTATTGAGTCAGGCTCAGGATGAAAAAGAATGGGGAATTCCGTATAATCAAGAAAAGGAATCAATAATTTATGAAGCTGTTATTGACGTAGCTGGAGCTTCAAAAGCAGAATTATATGAACGAGCCATTGCTTGGATAAACACCTATTACACGGCTGGAGCAAATAAAATAACAACAAAAAGCAAAGAAGAAGGTATACTTGAATTAAAAGATCGTCTTATGTTTTATAAGATGCATAAAAAATCAAAAGTAACCGATGTAATTATTGATTATAATTTAACCATTTGGTTTAAAGATGGACGGTTTAAGTATCAAATTACTAATTTCAGAGCTTTTCAGGGAAGCACCTCCCCTCATATTGAACAATGGATGCAGGCCAGATATTCCGATCCGGATATCGCAATGGAAAGATTCTCTAAACTCAATATCGAAATTGAGAAGCTAGTTGAAAATATGACCAGCAATCTCTCAAATAATAAGCAGAAAGATGATGATGATTGGTAGATTATGATTCTGGGATTTCCTCTTCTTCGCGGCTGAAATAATTGTAAAGGAAATCATTTATTCCCTCATTTCCTAAATTAAGAAACTTGGTAACTAATCAGGGATATATGTAGCAAGGCAATTTAAGCCCTCAAGAACATTGTTTCTAGACTTGATGATTGTATCAATAATTGACCTGTTTATTGCGAAAGTCTGAGCACCATTTG